>JBOFCW010000224.1:0-5461 GCA_051646395.1 Bacteroidales bacterium | reverse complement strand
CCATTATAGAGCATTTACGCTTGAATAAAGGGATAGACGGTAACGTGCGAATTTTTCAAAGCCCTCAACTTGACTCATTGTTATCAAGAAACCTAAAGTCTACAACTGCTAAGATAGAGACAAACGGGACTTCAACTTTCATTACTTCTCGTGGTTATCGCGTACAGATTTTCTCAGGGAATAACCAAAGAGAATCAAAAAATGAAGCATATTCGAAAGAGGAGCAAATCAGGCAGCTTTTCCCCATGCTTGATACTTATGTAAGTTTCAATTCACCTTTTTGGAAACTTCGTGTGGGTAATTTCCGTACTTCGGAAGAAGCTCATGCTAAATTAAGGGAATTGAAGCTGGCTTTTCCAAAATGGAAAGAAATGATCATTGTTAATGATCAGGTCAGATTCCCGATTAACGATCCATATTTACCTTAACTTTCAAATTAATAATGGACATAATTACAGAACTGCCTCAAGATGATAAACTGGAGCAGTTAATGCATCATTATCATGCAATTCTGGAGCTTTTGGGTGAAGATACTCAAAGAGAAGGATTAGTAAAAACTCCTTTACGCGTAAGTAAAGCGATGCAGTTCCTTACGAAAGGATATCAGGAAGATCCTGCTGATATCATCCGAAGCGCGATGTTCCGTGAAGATTATCGTCAAATGGTTATTGTCAAAGACATCGACTTTTACTCGCTATGTGAACATCATCTGCTTCCTTTTTTCGGGAAAGCCCATGTAGCGTATATTCCGAATAAATATATTACCGGTTTAAGTAAGATTCCACGTGTAGTGGATACCTTCTCTCGTCGACTGCAGGTTCAGGAAAGATTGACGATGCAAATAAAACAATGTATTCAGGAAACATTGAATCCTATCGGAGTCATGGTAGTTATTGAAGCCCAGCATATGTGTATGCAAATGCGCGGTATTGAAAAACAAAATTCAATTACTACAACTTCTGATTTTTCGGGAGCATTTTCAGAAATGAAAACTCGTGAAGAGTTTATCAATTTAATAAAAAAATAAATCCCGGATAATAAGATAAAACAAATCCCCCTGTTTTATGCTCCTTCACATTGTATTGAGCATAAAACAGGGGGATTATTATTTTTTATCGTTGTTATACCAAATGGGAAATCAATGATTCGCGGTCACCATGCAACAAATCAATGAGCGGAAGCTCAATCATTGTGTAACAACCCGGTTGCTGTTTCATTGAAGCTCGTGCAACAGCTACCAAAACCTGAGCAGTCAAAGCTGGATTATTGATTTTCATATTGAATTCAAACAATTGATTTTGAGTTTTGCCCGATACTCCTTTTCGAGTCAAATTTACTCCATGTCCCATATCCAATAATGCATCAACGGATGGTACAAGCATGACATGCGTTTCGTCATTGATAAAATAAGCATCATTTTTAATCGCATGAGCTACTTTTTCGAAATTATAACCATCCTTGATTTCGATATAAACCATACGACGATGAATACCGGTTCCTACTGGAATTGTCATAGACAAAGCGGCTTTAACTCCTTCAATTGCCTTAACAGCAACAGTATGCCCCATACTCATTCCCGGACCAAAATTAGTATAGGTAATTCCTTTCGGGGCAATTGCTTCAAGTAAAGTTCGAACAACCGAATCACTACCCGGATCCCATCCGGCGGCGATGACAGCCGCAGCATTGTTTTCTTTAGCAACCTTTCCTAACTCCCGACGCAAATCGACGATTCCGGTGTGAATATCGAAGCTATCTACCGTATTTATACCCAAAGCCAGAATTTCTTTCGCATACGCTTCTACACTTCTAGTTGGTGTACAAAGAATTGCAACGTCTACTTGTCCGAGTTCCCGAATATCTTTTACTACCGGATAGGCAGCAAGTTCAGCCGGTTTATTTTCATCTCCGTTGCGACGTACAACACCTGCTAATTCAAAATCCGGAGCGGCTAGAATCGCATCAAGTACATATTGTCCGATATTGCCATAACCAATGATGGCTGCTTTAATATTTTTCATAAATCTTGTTATTTACACACAACAATATCAAACTGTTATGCTATTATTTTTACTTTTTACAATCATAAAAACTCAGTTCGGTAGTAAATTTAAATAATAATCTTCTATTTCACTACATATACTCCATTTAAAATACTATTTGAAAGTAAAAATTAAACAACTGTTGCAAAATAATATCTTTATCGGCTTTATAAGATCACATAGCTACCACATAAAACTCCATCGTAAGCAAATTGGCTACAAGTAATCTATTCACCAATGATTCTCCAACTCCGGTAATTATTTTGATGGCTTCACATGCCTGAAGGGTACCTATGACGCCGGGAACAACACCTAATACTCCTTTTGGCATTTCAAGACAAGAATGTTCGGGGAACAAATCGCTATACTTACCGCCTCCATTATAATTAAAAACGGATACCTGCCCTTCGAATTCACTGATACTTCCGTAAACATAGGGAATCTTCAACTTACTACTCCATGTATCGATGAGATAACGAGTCTGGAAGTTATCGCATCCGTCTATTATTATATCATAACCTGAGATGATTGACTCTGCATTTTCCTCATTCAAACGAACAGGATAGGTATCCACCTGTAAAAACGAATTTGACTGAAGTAAGCGCTTTTTAGCACAGACTACTTTTAACAGACCAATTTCTCTTTCCTGATATAACACTTGTCTTTGAAGATTTGATAATGAAACACAGTCATCATCAACTAATCCAATCCTGCCAATACCCGATGCGGCAAGATACAATGCGATTGGAGAACCTAATCCACCAACACCGACTAATAAAACAGAAGCTTTGCGTAACTTCTCCTGACCAGCTTCTCCAATCTGGGATAGTTGCAAATGTCTGTCATACCGTTCTTTCAAAAGCTCTTGTTGCTCTTTCTGAATATTCATTCTCCATTCATTACCGGATCCCAATCCTTCCATACTACTTCATATCCTTTTTGTCGAATAGCTTCCTCTACTTCTCCCGGTGTACGATTATCAGCCATCACCCACTGCTCGAGAGCCTGTGGATAAGTTGCATAACCACCGGGTTCTGTTTTTGATCCGGCACTCATGGAGGTTACCCCCAAAGCACACATATTATCACGCATAAATGGAGCTTCACGTGTTGACAACGCGATTTCCACATCCTTATCTAAAAGACGGAAAGCAAAAATAATCTGAGCCAACTCCTTATCTGTCATGATTACATTTGGCTTAAAACCTTCTCCTTCATGAGGACGCATTCTGGGAAATGAAACAGAAAAACGAGTACGCCAATATTTTTTTTGCAAAAATCGCAGGTGATGAGCCATCATCACAGCATCGGTACGCCAATCTTCAAGTCCAATCAATATCCCTAGTCCCATCTTATGAATTCCCGCTTCACCCAAACGGTCAAAAGTATCGAGTCTATAGTTGAAATCACGCTTTTTTCCTGCGGGATGATAAATGCCATATCTGGATTTATTGTACGTTTCCTGATAAACATAGACAGAATACAATCCCTCTTCTATCAATTCCTTGTATTCATGCATCTCCAAAGGCTGTACTTCAATCGATATATTTGAAAAATACTTTTTCATAATACGAATAGCCTTTTTCAGATATTCTACTCCTGCATGTTTGGGAGATTCTCCAGTTACTAATAATACATGATGAAAATCACCCAACTCTCGTATAGCCTGGGCTTCTTTCTCTATTTCTGATTCTGTAAGAATAACCCGTTTAATGGGATTATTGTGATTAAAACCGCAATACACACAATGATTCGTACAAGCATTTGTAAGATAAAGCGGAATATACAACTGCATGGTTTTTCCAAATCGCTGCTGTGTATATTGTCGGCTTTTTAGTGCCATTTGCTCCAGGTATGGAACTGCTGCGGGAGAAATCAGAGCAAAGAAATCATCCATTTCTATTTTATCCTTACGCAATGCAAGTTCTACATCTTGAGTAGTCATTGAATTAATACGCCCGGAAGTATACTCCCAGTCGTATTCATTTATTTTTTCAGTGAATCGTTTCATCAGATTGTTTTTAATCCATACACTCTTTGGTCAATTTCATCGCACAGAAATTCGGACCACACATGGTACAGTAATCCTCGTCATGTTTTGATCCTTCTTTATAGTATTCCATTGCTCTTTCCGGATCAAGAGATAAATTAAATTGATCCTTCCATCTGAAATCAAAACGAGCCTTGCTCAAAGCATAATCACGAAAATCCGCTCCCGGATGTTGTTTGGCCAAATCTGCCGCATGCGCCGCAATTTTGTAAGTGATCACACCGTTGCGTACATCTTCTTTATTCGGTAAACCTAAATGTTCCTTTGGAGTCACGTAACACAGCATGGCTGTTCCATACCATCCGATCTGAGCTGCTCCAATTGCAGAAGTAATGTGATCATATCCGGGTGCTATATCGGTGGTCAATGGACCGAGCGTATAGAATGGTGCCTCATGACAAGCCTTCAACTGCCTATCCATATTTTCTTTAATCTTATGCATTGGCACATGCCCCGGACCTTCGATAATAACCTGCACATGATGCTTCCAAGCCTTCTCTGTTAATATGCCCAAGGTATCCAATTCGGCAAATTGAGCGGCATCGTTTGCATCATTTATCGAACCGGGTCTTAGACCATCCCCTAAAGAAACAGCGACATCGTATGCCTTCAATATTTCGCATATTTCATCGAAATGATCAAAAAGAAAATTTTCCTTGTTAAACGTTTTACACCACTTTGTAATGATCGATCCACCCCGGGAAACAATTCCCGTTAATCTGTTTAATGAATGGTGAACATTTTCCAGTCTGACTCCTGCATGGATTGTAAAATAATCGACACCTTGCTCCGCTTGTTCAATAAGAGTATCTTTATAAATTTCCCAGGTAAGATCTTCGATTTTACCATTTACTTTTTCCAAAGCCTGATAAATAGGAACCGTTCCCACTGGCACAGGACAATTACGTACAATCCACTCACGAGTTTCGTGAATATTATTTCCCGTGGAAAGATCCATCAACGTATCCCCTCCCCAGCGACAACTCCACACAGCCTTTTCCACCTCTTCTTCTATTCCGGAAGACATTGCCGAATTGCCGATATTGGTATTGATTTTCACTAAAAAGTTACGACCGATAATCATTGGCTCAGCCTCTGGATGATTGATATTCGCCGGAATGATGGCTCGTCCGCTAGCAATTTCAGTTCTTACGAATTCAGGTGTAATATGCGATTCAAGTCCTAGTTCTTCTAAATTTTGATTTTCACGAATTGCCACATATTCCATTTCCGGCGTTATTATCCCCTGCTGAGCATAATACATTTGAGTAATGTTACGTCCGGATTTGGCTCTTCTTGGTAAATGCGTATTTTTAAATCTTATATCATCTAAATCCGGATCATTTAATCGTTGTTGTCCATAATTGGAT
>JBOFCW010000195.1:0-4660 GCA_051646395.1 Bacteroidales bacterium | reverse complement strand
ATTGAAACATTTGTCTCTAAATATGCCAAATTTAAATCAGAAGCCCTTCCGACAGGTGTAAAAACAATCACAGGAATTGTAAAAGCTCATAAGAAATCAGGAACAACTACAGTTACAACACAGTTGAATATCCGCAACTTGGAAGACGTTAAGTAATTATATTTTATTACTTTCAATTAAACGGAGATAATTCATTTTGGATTATCTCCGTTTTTATTATGAATTAAATTAACAAAATCCAATTTCCTTTTTTTCCTCATAAAAACCGACTATTTTTATCCTTAGTAAAATTTATTAAGAAACTCCGTTAATGAAACTTTTCCGCTTCAACCATTCTCTCTCGGCTTTCATTTCATTTTTATTGATTTTCAGCCTTTTTTCATCTTGCATCAAAAGCGATGAAGAAGATTTACCCACTCTTAGTGCCAACTTAAAATCTCAGGTTCACGATATCCTCAAAGGACATAAAGTAATCAGTTATACTCCTGGAGTATGGGATGCATATGCTACTACCGATATTCGGCCCGATGGCTATATCAATGACCTTTATAAACCTTCTTCAAAATACCGTTATAAAGCAGATCAACAAACTTCAACAACTGTAAAAAAAGGAAAATACAATAGAGAACATACTCTACCTCAAAGTTGGTTTGGCTATAGCAAAGGAGCGATATATTCAGACCTACACCACATTTACCCCACCGACGCCATTGAAAATGAATTCCGAAATAGCTATCCATATGGCATTGTAAATAATGGTAAGAAGGAATATTCTGACACAAATACTTTCTGTTGGCGTGGTAATATGAAAATACCTGGAACAACAAAAACAACAATCGTTTTTGAACCTAATGACCAAATTAAAGGAAATATAGCTCGTACCTACTTTTATTTAGCAACCAGATACGAAGACAGTGATTTCGCTGAATGGGGAAAATCCATTATGCTTTCTCATACTCCCTATCCCTTCTTCCAAAAATGGGCGTATACAATGCTACTCGAATGGAACCGCCTCGATCCCGTCGATCAGACGGAGCGAAATCGCAATGAAGCAGTTGCCAAAATTCAGGGTAACCGCAATCCGTTTATCGATGATCCTGAACTTGCGGAATATATCTGGGGCGAAAAAATGGGCAAGAAATACAACCTCGACAAATTAAAAAAATAAACAGAAAGAGGGATTAAGCACTTGTGGAGCGAACCCGATTCACCCATATAAAACCAAATTACATGCAGGTGAGTCTATTAAACAAATAAAAAGCCCCACAAATATTTTTACAACTCAAAATTATTCAATACATTTGCATCCCGAAAGGATCACTCTTTACCAACGTATTAGAATATAAATAATTAAAGATTATATAGCAATGAAAAAAGGACTTCATCCTGAAAACTACCGTCCGGTAGCATTTAAAGACATGTCTAACAATGACACGTTTATCACTCGTTCTACTATCAACACGCGTGAAACTATCGAAATCGACGGTGTTACTTATCCGTTGGTAAAACTTGAGATCACGAGCTCGTCTCACCCTTTCTTCACTGGTAAAGCTACATTGGTGGATACAGCTGGACGTGTTGACAAGTTCATGAACCGCTACGCGAACCGCAAAAAATAATTCCTTACGGAATAAATATAATCAATGCCCGGTCTTTTTCAGACCGGGCATTTTTTGTATATTGCATTATACCCCGAAATTAATTCCCCTACAAACAGACCAACGCTCCACCGTCGGTGCGCGGACCAGAGCTCCGACGGTGCGTCAACCCGAATGCCGTCGGTGGGCGAGTCCATTCACCGACGGTGCACGGATACGCTCTCCGGCGGAGAATGGACTCGCTCACCGTCGATGCTCGGATCCGCTCACCGACGGTGGAGCGATACTCACTAAAACAGTAAATCCTTTTTGTTGCGAATTCGGATCTTAATTGTATAATATGAGGATAAAACAAGGGAACTTTGCATCCGAAAGAACGAAAGCCGTCGTAAACAAATTCGTTTACGACGGCTTTCGGATTGAGAGTTTCAGTATCGGAATCTAATCATCAATACAGAAACTATTCCCGAATGGGAAATCCCCGGAGGGAAGGGGCCGATATGGGATTTCAGCCCCTGTGTAGTTTTTCTGTACTGATAATAGATTGAGTGCCGACAGCAGGAATCGAACCTGCGACCTTTGCTTATCAAGCAATGCTCTGCCCGCTGAGCTATTGTGGCAGAAGTAATAAAATTACCTCTGCCACAAATATGTAAATTTTAATTGAGATTTGAAAGAAAGAATTTAAAATAGTTACAGTTTTAACACTTTACACACCTATTCAAACTGAATTCTTGCCAAAACCGGAAAATGATCGGACGGATAACGTCTTCCTTTCGAATCGGTTAGTACCCCATACTTTTTGACCGAAACCGGCTCATTGACGAAGATGTAATCAATCCTTGCCGATGGGATCGTTTGCCAGTCAAAATTATTGAAGGTCTCTTCAGGTCCATAAGGGGCTGTTTCTGAAACATTGGCAGCATCCTTAAGCGAGCCGGAAAGAACCAGATAAGCCTCTGATGAAGGTACTGAATTGAGATCCCCGACAAATACAGCCGGCAAACCACCTGCTATTTTGTTAATTTTATCAACCATCATCTCTGCCGACTTGACCCTGGCGATATCTCCCTCATGATCGAAATGAGCACTAAAGAACACCAGCTGCCTGCCCGAGTCACGATCTTCGAGCTTTGCCCACGAACAAATGCGGTTACAACATTTGGCATCCCAACCTTTCGAAGGGATTTCGGGCGTTTCGCTAAACCAAAAGTCACCACTATCGATCAGATCGAAACGATCGTTTCGGAAAAACACGGCCGAATGTTCGCCGGCATGTTTGCCGTCATCACGCCCCTTCCCCACACTTGTATATTCGGGCATTTGCGAAAGAAACTCCATCTGTTCGGGCAAAGCCTCCTGAACGCCAAAAATTTCAAACTCATGAAAACGGATCAAAGCTCTTACATTTTGCGCCCGGTAAGGCCATGCATTCAGGCTGTCGCGCGACGTATTCATCCGCAGATTAAACGAAGCCACGTTGACCGCGACAGGCTCCTTTCGGCAAGAGATCAGACCTAATGCCAACAGAAAGACAAAATACAGTTTTCTCATGATTTCCGGTTTTAAACGTATTCTTAAAATTTAACAATCTTAGCTGCCCAACCACCTCCGGGAGCCATATTGATGGTCATTTTACGATCTGCAGGAACAGGGATTACCTCTCTTACATAATCGGATGCACTTTTATCGGCATTCACTCCGTCACGGAAAATTACCATCCGATAATTACCCTTATCCAGGAATGACAGATCCAGATCCAATGAACGGTTGCTCCAGTCATTCAGAGCTCCTACATACCAGCTTGTTCCTTTACGACGCGCACAAGTGATGTATTTCGTTATTTCACCCGGCATCGTATAAGTTTCGTCCCAAACGGTCGGGATTCCGGCGATAAAGTCTGTTGATTCTTTTTCTTTTTCATAGTTTGTCGGCGAATCACACAACATATTCAACGGCGACTCAAATACGACATACGTAGCCAACTGACGGCAACGTGTGCCCTGACTCATCGGTTTACTATTGACCGGCTGATAGTTTTTCTGAGAAGCGTTGAGCATCGCACCCTGGGTGTAGTCGCACGGACCGGCCATACCGCGTATGAACGGGAAAGTCAGGTCGTAAGTAACCTGGTCGTAACCGCGCGGACTCCATTTCAACTGTTCCAGACCATTCACACCTTCGAAGTTGATTACATTCGGATACGTACGTTGCAAACCGAAAGGCTTACAGCAACCGTGGTAATCGACCAACATTTTATTATCTGCACAAATTTTGGCGGCATCCCACATGAAATTGATCATTTCCTGGTCATCACGGTCGAGGAAGTCGATTTTGAACCCTTTGATACCCATGTCGGCGTAATGTTTGGTCACTTTTTCCATATCCCGATGGTATGCCCAATAGCCGGCCCACAGGATCAGATCCACATTTTTCGAATTCGCATATGCAACAAGCTCTTTAAGATCAATCTCAGGAACCACCTGCATCAGATCGGCCTGTTTGTTTACTGCCCATCCTTCATCCAGAATCACATATTCGATTCCGTTGCGTGAAGCGAAGTCGATGTAATATTTATAAGTCTGGTTGTTGATTCCTGTACGGAAATCAACCCCTTCCAGATTCCAGTCGTTCCACCAGTCCCATGCAACTTTGCCCGGACGTATCCAGCGGGTATCTTCAATTTTGGATGGTTCGGCCAAAGCATAGGCCAGGTCATTGTTAAGCAACTCGCCATCTTGCTGGGTCACTGCGAAAATACGCCAAGGATATGAACGTTTTCCGGCTGTAGCAGCAATATAGTTTTCGCGCTCTTTAACCAATTTCTGAAGTCTGTTATGCCCCCCCTGTTCAGTTACTTTAGGTACGGTAGCAAAGTCTGCCGAGAAGGTATGATTTTCGGCTGAACTAACTAAAAACATTCCCGGATAATCCTGCAGATCTGTTTCAAGCACACAAACTTTTTTGCCAGATGGTGTCTGAGCCAGAAAAGGAAGGAAAATCAAACGCTGCGAGTTGAGTTCGGTTAGCGGCTTGATATCATAGGTATTTTCAAACGAGTT
>JBOFCW010000174.1:0-5033 GCA_051646395.1 Bacteroidales bacterium | reverse complement strand
AATCAAATCTAATCTATGTTGGTTCATCGTTCCTTTTATCTGATCGGTCTTTTTTTGTGCATTTTAGCTGCCTGTTCTAAGCGGTCGGATACAAAACTTGGTTGTGTTAGGAATTCTGATTCTTTGTTTATCGAAACTCAAAAGACATTTAGAAAAGATACCTTACGCCTTATTTTTTCGGGCGATTACATGCAGCATATTCCTCAGGTGAAGGGTGCGCGTATTTCTGAGACTGAATACGATTATCTATCCACCATGTCTCTTGTGAAGCCATTTTTTGAAAAAGCAGATTATGTGATCATGAATCTTGAAACGACCCTTTCGCATGATGATTTTTCGGGTTTTCCTCTTTTTCGGTCTCCTAAAGCATGTGTAGAGCAATTGCGTGAATCGGGCGTCAATGTTTTGGCATTGGCTAATAATCATTGTTGCGATAATGGTGAAAAGGGAGTCGGTTTTACTCTCGGTGTCTCGGATTCCTGTGGTTTTTTCAGTACCGGTGTTTATGCGGATTCGGCGTCATTCTTTAAACGGCATCCCCTCGTGTTGTCGAAAGGTGATTTGCGGGTTGCATTGCTTAACTATACGCAGCATACGAACGGTTTGCCGGTACCACAAGGAATCGTTGTGAATAAAATAGATACGGTTAGGATTTTGGAAGATATTCGGCGTGTGAAGTCGCAAGGTGTCGACAATATTATCGTCTTCTATCATTGGGGAGAGGAGTATGCGCAAAAACCAAATGCATTTCAGGAAAAATTGGCGTCATGGACGCATCGTAACGGAGTTGTATTGGTTGTCGGTTCCCATCCGCACGTAATTCAGCCTCTTGCCTTGTCGGAATGTGATTCGCTCCGTCAGTTGACATTTTATTCATTGGGTAACTTCATTTCGAATCAACCCGAGTTTTCTTGCAAAGGAGGGGCATCTCTTTGGGTGGAATTGGTTTCCGGGGATAACGATAGCCCGGCTTTTTTGCATGATGCCGCATATATGCTTCACTGGGTAAGTTCCGAATGGGAAGGAGGGCGCAGGCGATTCCGGGTGATTCCGTCTTTTGTGGCTGATACCCTATTGAGAGGTAGTTGTCAGTTTGCTGATTACAAGCTGTTTGTAGAGCAATCGCGACTGGTGTTGAGTGAAAGCTGTTTTGTGCGAGAGGTGTCGGATTATTGATTAGAAAAGATATCTGTGTTTCTAAGTAAAACTAAATCATATACAAATGAAGATTACGATTATCGGAGCCGGAAATATGGGTGGTGCGATTGCACGCGGGCTGGCTAAAAATGAGGTTTTTAAAGAGAATGAAATTACGGTTACGGCTCGTTCTCAACGGACATTGGATGAATTGAAAAAAGATTTTCCCGGATTTTATGCTACAAACGATAATACCGAAGCAGTAAAAGATGCTGACGTTATTGTGCTTGCTGTTAAACCGTGGATGCTGGAGTCGGTTGTTGTTCAGATCAGAAGATTTCTTGATTTTACTAAACAGCGTATTATCTCGGTTGTTGCAGGTGTGACGTTTGATGAGCTTCAACGTTTGTTGACCACAGATGAATCTTGTAATCCCGTTCTTTTTCGTGTTATTCCAAATACGGCAGTAGCGATAGGTGAAAGTATGACGATTATCTCGGAGCGCAATGCGACAGAAGAGCAGTTGGTTCATGTTCGTACGTCTTTTGAAAAGCTGGGAAAGGTGGTTGTTGTTGATGAGGCGTTGATCGGTGCAGCTACTGCATTGTGTTCTTGTGGAACGGCTTATGCTTTTAAGTATATCAAAGCCTCGATGGATGCAGCTGTAGAAATGGGTTTTTATCCGGCTGAAGCATGTAGGATGATCTCCCAAACGGTACTGGGTGCAGCCAAGCTCTTGCTTGAAAACGGAACTTTGCCCGAAGAAGAGATTTATAAAGTGACGACCCCCGGAGGGATCACGATAAAAGGATTGAATGCTATGGAAGCGGAAGGATTCAATCATGCCGTTATTCAGGGTGTGAAGGCGAGTGTTCGTCCCTGATTAAGGTCGGATCTAAAAATAGAGAAAATAAAAAATCCATATTTTCGGCATTTTGTCGGAAATATGGATTTTTTATTAAGACCAAATTATTTTAGAGGGATTCGAGCATGCGTTTTAGTACAGTCTGGGCTGATATTTCGCGATTGGCTGCTTCTGGAATTACAATCGACTGTGGCGATTCGATCACTTCATCTGTAACGATCATGTTGCGGCGAACCGGTAGGCAATGCATGAAATAGGCATTGTTGGTAAGAGCCATTTTTCGTTCGTCAACAGTCCAGTTGCGGTCAGTGCTCAGTATTTTTCCATAATTCGGATCTTGGTAGGCGGCCCAGTTTTTGGCATAAATGAAATCGGCTCCCTCGAATGCCTTGTCCTGGTCATACTCTATTTTTGCTCCTTCTGTAAATTCAGAAGCAAGTTCGTAGCCCTGTGGGTGGGTGATTACGACTTCATATCCTGCAGCGATAGCCCATTGTGCGAACGAGTTGGGTACAGCCTGAGGAAGAGCTTTGGGATGTGGAGCCCAGGTTAATACTACTTTTGGACGTTGGGTTTTCTTGTATTCTTCAATCGTAATCATGTCGGCAAAAGCCTGTAGGGGATGTCCGGTAGCAGCTTCCATGCTGAAAACAGGTCGTCCGGAGTGTTCGATGAATTGGTTGATGATCAATTCACTATAATCCTCTTCTTTGTTTTCGAAACGGGCAAATGCACGTACCCCGATAATGTCGCAATAGCAACCCATAACGGGTATTGCTTCAAGTAAGTGTTCGGGTTTGTCGCCATCCATGATCACGCCACGTTCTGTTTCTAGTTTCCAGGCTCCCTGATTTACGTCGAGTACCATGACATTCATGCCCAGGTTCATTGCGGCTTTCTGTGTGCTGAGGCGTGTGCGTAAGCTGGAGTTGAAGAAAATCATTAGTAATGTCTTGTTTTTGCCAAGATGCTGGTAGTCGAATTTATTTGCTTTGATTTCCTGCGCTTCCTGAAGCGCATCCTGTAGATTACCCAAGTCCAGAACGGATGTGAAATTTTTCATTTATATGTAATTTAATTTTTAACATTAATGTATATATGCGCCATTTGTATAACTTCGGTTGGATGTCTCAACTTTAGGTGAGTTATGACGATTTCATCAATATAGCGTGTTAATAACTTTTATAACCTTATTTGTCCTTCTCCGTCTATAATGTATTTGTAAGAAGTGATTTCGCGCAATGCCATCGGACCCCGTGCGTGGAGTTTCTGAGTGCTGATACCGATTTCCGCTCCGAAGCCGAATTGAGCTCCATCGGTAAATGAAGTTGATGTATTGGTGTAAACGCACGCCGCATCTACCATTTTCCGAAAGATATCCTTTGTGGTCTCGTCTTCTGCGATTACCGCTTCGCTATGTTTGGAGGAATAGCGCTCAATATGATTGAGGGCATCCTCAAGAGAGCTGACTGTTTTTATAGCCAGTTTGTAATCGAGAAACTCGGTGCCGAATGTGTCGCTATCGGCCGGATGTAACAGGAGATCGGGATAAATGCCACAGAGGGAGGTGTAAGCCAGTGGGTCCGCATAGATGATGACCTGTTTTTTAGCCAAATCGGCAACGAGTTGAGGAAGGTCACTTAGCCGTGTTTGGTTTATCAGCAGACAATCCAACGCGTTGCAGACACTTACACGACGCGTTTTGGCATTATTGATGATGGATGCTCCTTTGAGAAGATTACCACTTTTGTCGAAATAGATATGACAGATGCCGGCCCCCGTTTCGATAACCGGAATCCGGGCATGATCGCGAACGTAGTTGATCAGGGCGCTGCTCCCTCTTGGAATCAGTAGATCCACATAGCCTGTCGCATTTAATAATTCGGAGGTAGCTTCTCTTGTTGCGGGAAGGAGGGTGCATACGGCCGGATTTATCTGGTGTTGTTTAAGTACTTTGTGTATGATATCAACGATGGCTTTGTTGGAGTGTTCTGCATCTGATCCACCCTTTAGAATGCATGAGTTTGCTGTTTTGAAGCAAAGCGAAAAAACGTCAAAACTCACGTTTGGTCTGGCTTCATAAATAACGCCGATCACACCAAAGGGAACGACTACTTTGCGGATACGCATACCGTTTGGACGTATACTTTCTTCCAGAACCGTATTCAGTGGAGAAGGCAGGGTTGCCACATTACGGATGTCGTTCGCAATAGCTGTGATTCGTTCTTTGTTTAACAGCAATCGATCATACTTCGGGTCGCGCAGATCCATTTTGTCGAGGTCTTTCTTATTAGCTTCAATAATTATGTCGCTTTCTTGCTCTGTCTCGCGTGCCACGGCGAGAAGTATTTCGTTGATCCGTTCGTCTGAGAGAAGAAGGAGCTCGCGTGAAGCTTTGCGCGCTTCGATAAGCTGAGGGGTGATACTTGTATGCATAGTTTAATCGAGATAAAGATAATCGTAATGAACCAGGGGTTTGGCACCTTTGCTTCCGATGAGGCTTGTGGCTTTTTTGCTGTCGACACTGATTTTGCCCACACCAATCTGATTGCCGTTTGCATCGAGTATTTTTACAATATCGTCGTTTTCGAATTCACCCGTAACCCGGGTTACGCCTACGGGTAAGATGCTGACGGCCTTTTCGCCTAAAACAGCGGCTGTGGCGCCTGGATTGAGATGAAGTTCGCCTTTGGCGAATCCATCCGAATGGGCGATCCATTTTTTTATGCTCGAAACCGGTTTTTCTGAAGCCAGAAATCGGGTGCATGGCTGAATGCTTCCCTTATTTAGTAAAAGGGGAAGTATATCCTCTTTCTTGCCGTTTGCTATGATTACCTCGATTCCTTCATCCGCTACCTTTCGCGCAATGTTGTATTTAGTGATCATTCCTCCTCTGCCGAATGATGAACGAGAGCTTTGAATGTAGGAGGAGATATCGTTGCGGTTTGTTTCGATTACGGGGATTAGTTCGGATTCGGGGTCGTTTGGGTTTCCGGTGAATATCCCATCGATGTTACTCAGTATGATAAGG
>JBOFCW010000166.1:0-11430 GCA_051646395.1 Bacteroidales bacterium | reverse complement strand
TCTCGAATAATGGAACCGCAGCAATCTCGTGGAAGGCTTTGAACGAAATCACGACGCTTAAGACAACCAGTAATGCAAAAACAGGTACCGCAACAATGGTCTTGGCAATCGACGATATTCCCGGAATATTGAAAATTGATGCCAGATCAGGAAGTGCGACCTGTACATCGGGCAACCACAACGACCTGCAAATTTCCGAATCTGCCGACAATAAAACGTTTGAAAATCCGGTAACGCTGAACGCGGGGTCTTCACAAAATGCATCGATAAATTTATTACCTACTACCCGATACATCAAGTTTTTCTTTAATGTAAAGGCAAATGGTATTTTTAATGGCAGTTTTTGTGGTCATGAATTCGACCCGGTTAAATTAACACTACCAAAATCTATTTATGCACCGGAAAAAGACCTTCAGTTCAACGGAATAATCGGAGATGTAAAAGATACGCTTCATATCGAATACTCCAATCCTCAGGGAGAATTGATGTTTTCGTGCGAGAATACAGGATTCGATATCCGTAAAATTTCAGAGACAGAACTTGCAGGTACAGAGGGAACAGCACTTTTTGAAATAAATTACCTTTCAGAAAACGAAAATACAGAAACTGCAACCGTCAGAATCTATGATTCGGCCAATGAAATGAGTCAGGAACTGGTTCAGGTTACAGCGACAGCAAGTATCCTTTACATCCCGTCTGCACCTGCTTCAGTTTCAACAAATAAAGTAAGTAAGTCATTCGCCCAAATTGCATGGACCAAAGTAGAAGGTGAAGTACGGGAATATATGCTGACACTGAAGTCTTCAGACGAAACTATCATTGAAGAAATCGCCACAGCAGAGCTGAATCACACCTTCCGTAATCTGTTTCGCAATACCCCATACAACGTTGAAATCAAAACGGTGGCCGAAAACGGAAATGTATCTGAATCCGTTTCTCATCAGTTTGTAACAACGAATGATTTCGGAGATCAGCTTCTAAACTGCGGATTTGAAGCTTGGGAAGGAAGTGCAGTTACGACAAAACCTGCAAACTGGAACTCTTTCGGAAGTGTAACCGGAAGTTTGGAAAGCATGGCCCGCGTACAGCAAATCATCGAATCGGCTAAAACAAGACCAGGCTCAACAGGAAAAGCCTCAGCTGCGATTTATTCAAGACGTGCAATATTTTCGATTCCGGCAAATGGAAACATGACAACCGGTCGAATCAATGCCGGAGCGACAAATGCTACTGATCCCGCAAACCACAACTTTACGGATCCTACGAACCCTGAGTTCCACCAAAAAATTTCCGACTCACCGGATTCTGCTACGGTTTGGGTATATTATAAACCGTATAGCGCAACCAGTGGTAGCCTTGGTGCACGCGTTTCGTTCATTTTACATGGAGAGAACGGAACGGATATTGTCAAAGAACCCTCTCCAGTTGTAAGTCCGCTGGTTTCATCCAATGCATCTCTTAATTACAACGAAAACGGAGAATGGATCAGATTGTGTGTTCCTTTTGAGAAGGCTGAACCCACAGAAGAAAACACACCGAAATTTATGCTTGCCTCGTTCGCAACAAATAAAACACCGGGAGCCGACACAGGGGGAGCTGATTCCGTATATATCGACGACCTGGTACTCATCTACACTCCGACCCTGACAGCAGGTGCACTGAGTGCTTATAATCTTCAGGAAGGGGATACATTCGAATTGCCATATACGCTGACCGGATCGATGTCTGTTTCAAATATCAATGCCCCGGCAAACACCGTATTTGCAGAATTGTCGGACGAGAACGGATCATTTGAAAACGCAGTAGCGATATCAGAGCCGCTGACTACGGATGAAAGTGGAACTATACTGGCTCAACTGCCCGCAAAAATGATCACGAGCAGCAACTACCGCCTACGGGTAGTAACTACAAACTATCCGATGAACGCAGAAATAGCAGATAATCTGCATATTGAAGGTTCTGAAATCGAAACTTCGGTTGATAAAGCTTCGACGAAAGAATGTAAACTCTATCCGAACCCGGCAAAAGACAGAATCTTCGTGACCGATGCGGATGAATCCAACTACAGCATCTATAACATCTCGCATCAGTGTATTGCGACGGGTAGAAACAATTTCCGGAACGGAATTGATATCTCTGCATTACCTACAGGAGTTTATTTCATCAAACTAAGAACCGAATTAAAAAGCCAAACATTGAGATTCATCAAAGAATAATCTTGATATTAACTCTTTACAACTTTACGAAAGAGGCTGTCTGAAATACTAGACAGCCTCTTTTAATTTTATTATAGGCTCAACTGCTGCCCCTCTAAGGAGAATTCAACTGTCCTCCGTAGAGGATTCTGCTGTCCTCCGCGGAGGACAGCAGAATCCTCTGCAGGGAGACACTTCCCGCTAAAGAAGCAAACTATCCCATACAAATATTCCGCATGTTTAATTCCTGTCAGATCGGATATGATCATTACTCATCATTTTACGTTCGATACATACGCAGAAAGGGGATAATTCGCTTTTTACGAATTATCCCCTTTCATATCAGCTTAAAGCGAAAAGAAAGATTATTTTTTCACTTTCAGCATTTTTACGGTAACCACACCTTCGTCTGCTTTACCTACTACGATGTAAGTACCTGCACTCAGACCGTCAACTTCCAGTGTAGTAAATTTCTCATTGTTTACCGATTTAGCACGCACAGTCTGACCAACCACATTTACCAATTCGACTCTATTAAGAGCAACATTCGAATTTACCGATACTTCGATCTCGTCTCTTACCTGATTTGTCGACAAAGACATTCTACCTCCGGGTATTGTTCCTGTAGTAATCGGAACTCGCGTAACAGAAGATGGAACACAAACCCGTCCCGTACCTGTACCGTTAGCTTTTAACATTTCGCCCGATTCAGTTTCATACTTAAAGAAAAAGCGGTAATCTCCGACCGGCAACTGGATTTCGTCTGAAAACACATAATCCATTTGAACTTCGCTTCCTGAAGATACAGATACCTGATCTTCGAAAAGTTGATAAACTGCCCCATTCGCATCACATGCAAATAAAATTACACGCCCGTCAAAAGCAGCCCCATCATTGACAATTGAATAAGAATACATCTCATTCACTGAAGCATATTCCCAGTTTACAGGATAAATAAACTTCAGATCCGAACCCGTAGAGGCCCATGTGTAAGACAAACACATGAAAAATAAGAAAAAAGAAGTAATGATTTTTTTCATAACATTAAAACAATAGTTAATAACATATAGATTCTTGCATTCTAAAACTATATTTAATGCTAATATACTAAAAATAGGCTAACATACAAGGTGATTCGTATAAAAATCCAACACCACTGTTAAGTTTGTTTATTTTTAAATAATAAAGCATCAATAAAACCCATTATTCTTCAATCTCCAAAGGCAATTCGACTACAAAACGCGCTCCCTGATCATAATTCGGATCTACGAAAATATCGCCTTTCATGGTATACACGATATTTTGACTGATATACAATCCAAGTCCGGTACCTTGCTTAAAGTCGTCCAATTTTACGAACCGCTCAAAGATTAACTCACGTTTATCCTGAGGTATTCCAATTCCTGTATCTGTAACGATTATACGTACACGCCTCCTCTGTTTATCAAGGTTATAGGCAAGATTTATCTCTCCTTTCTCCGTGTACTTGGAAGCATTGGTCAATAGATTTGTCATGACCTGATGAAGTCTCACAGGATCTGATTTCATTTTTAATCTGGAAACTTCAGGAGTAAATGTCAATGCAACATCTTTCCTTACCCAACCTTTGATACTATCAATTGCTTTTTGACAACAATCGTTTAAATATACATTTTCAATATTCAATGAAGTATGCTGCTTTGACTCGATGACTGAAATATTGAGTAAATCATCTACCAGCTTAAGTAATACATTTGAATTTTCCTCAATCACTCCGCAAAAGCGAGGGGCTTCCTCGGGCATCTCAGCCAACAAAGACGAGAAACCGACAATCGCATTCAAAGGTGTTCGGATCTCATGACTCATATTTTGTATGAATACAGTCTTCATCCGATTTGATTCTTCCGCTTTTACTTTAGCCGCCTTCAGCTCTCTCTCTGATTTTTTCAGGATATTCTTCACCCGGAATGTTCGAATCAGCACAAGCATCAGAATCACCAATATGATAATCGTAAAGATTAACGAAAGCATGAATATACGGATATGAAGTTCATTCCGTTTTGCCTCCAACTCCTTTTTATCCAACTCCAGCTTATTCACGTCCAGGCTCGATCGCAAACTGTTCAACTGGGTATTCAATTCATAATCGCTAATCGAATCCTTCATCGAAATCGCATCTTTTAAAGAATAGACCGATTCTTGAAACCGCCCCATATCATAGAGAATATCAGCCTTGCGCAAAAGTGTCTCAGGTGCTTTTTCTATCTGCATAACGCGTTCAATATCTTCAAGCGCCAAACGATATTCTTTCGTTATATACTGATGATATGCGACCGTATTCAAATCAAAATAGTATCGCACATAAACGTCCTCAATCCGATTTGCATATTTAACAGACTCAAGATAACATGCTTCGGCCAACTTCAATTCCTTCTTTCGAAAAAACATATCTGTTTTATAGCATGCGGCCAGCATCCGGATCCTGTCAAGATACAATGCACTTACGCCGGGATGGCCGTTCGTCTCAAAATCATTTACTATCCGACCATATTGATCAATATATTCCACCGCTTCCTCCGGCAAATTCTGTGTGAGTAAAATTTCAATGATATAACCGATAAACTGAAGTTCCTGAGACAGACGACCCTGGGTTTGTTTTAAAAAGTTCAATCCCTCCTGGTAAGATGCCAGTGCCTGTTTCGGACGCGAGGTCTGTCTATAGAGAATACCCATGACTTCGTAAGAAGCAATCATTCCCCCCGGTTGATTTAATTCTTTTCCCAATTGATACAGTTCCGTAGCCTGGTCGGAAGCGCGATCATAATTTTCCATAAAAAGTTCCCGAAAACAAAGCAGGCTCAACAAATCAAACATCAAAGCATATTCCTCATGCTCTTTTGCTGTCTGTACGCCCATTTGTCCCCAATACGTGATGCTATCAGGAATCCAGCGATTATATGCATTTCTGGTCAGATAGGTCAGAAATAAAGACTGTTGTCTGAAATCATCGTATTTTCTTGCCAGATCCAAGCCCTCTTGTAAAAAAAAGCTTTCTTTTTCAGTGTTGTGATATTGATTTGCAGAATCCAGATAAGCCTCATAATCGGCCAATAATGGTTGTTTTTTTGCATAAATATGACCAGACAAAAGGAGGAAAAGCACAAAAATATATCTCATTTGTATGTAGTTTATTTTATATATCAGCAAGCACTGCATTAATAAGCCTTTTTGCCTGATACCCCGATGCAATATGAGTTATGCAATCGCATATATGATGAATTAATACTATTTATTTCACAAATATACAGTAATATAAATTGAAAAAGTTGTGTAATTAAAAACAATATTTTAATTTGGGCACCATATTGATGAAAATCACAATACTAATATTTATCCTTTTACCATGAGTTTAAGAATGATTGTACTTGCCAAGCAGGTACCAGATACGCGTAACGTCGGTAAAGATGCTATGAAAGCTGACGGGACAGTCAATCGTGCGGCCTTACCCGCAATATTTAATCCGGAAGACCTGAACGCACTCGAACAGGCACTTCAATTAAAAGAGAAGAACGCTGATTCGACCATACAGTTACTAACGATGGGACCCCCACGGGCTGCCGATATTATTCGGGAAGGTTTATTTCGCGGAGCAGACGGAGGCATTTTGCTAACGGATCGTGCCTTTGCCGGAGCTGATACACTAGCCACATCGTATGCCCTCTCTTGTGCGATTCGCAAGATGGGAGAATTCGATATCATCCTCGGCGGACGTCAGGCTATCGACGGTGACACCGCTCAGGTTGGTCCGCAGGTAGCCGAAAAACTGGGTATTCCTCAAATCACCTATGCGGAAGAAATTCTCGATGTAAAAGAAGGAGAGATCACCGTAAAGCGTCGACTTGAAAAAGGGGTCGAAATCGTAAAAGCCAAACTTCCGGTTCTTATAACGGTAAACGGATCGGCCGATGAATGCCGTCCACGCAATGCCAAACTATTACAACGATTCAAACACGCACGTACGGTGAGCGAACAGGTAAACATGGACAATGATTACATTGCGCTTTATAGCGACCGTCCGCATCTGAATCTGACAGAATGGAGCACCAAGGATGTGGATGCAAATCTGGCTGACTGCGGACTTTCGGGGTCTCCAACAAAAGTAAAAAAAATCGAAAATGTTGTTTTCCAGGCTAAAGAAAGCAAACGTATCGGCGCATCAGAAAACGAAATCGAAGATCTGATCGTCGAATTAATCTCTAATCACACCATCGGATAACCATGAATAATCTATTTGTATATTGCGAGATTGAAGACGGTATCGTAAGCGATGTCTCGTTGGAGCTGATGACCAAAGGACGCTCCCTTGCCAAAGAACTGAATTGTAAACTGGAGGCTATCGCCATAGGCGATAAACTGGATACGGTAGCCGAACAGGTATTTCCATACGGGGCAGACACGCTTTATCTGGTTGAAGATGCCCGTTTAAGCCCGTATACCTCTCTTCCCCATTCTTCTGTTCTGATCAACCTGTTTAAAGAACAACAACCTCAGATCTGCCTGATGGGGGCAACTTCGATCGGTCGCGACCTTGGACCTCGTGTTTCGTCAGCACTACATAGCGGGCTGACCGCAGATTGTACGGCTCTTGAAATCGGAGATCACGAAGAAAAAAGAGAAAACAAGAAATACGAAAATCTTCTTTATCAGATTCGTCCTGCATTCGGAGGGAATATCGTGGCAACGATCATCAATCCCGAGTGTCGTCCGCAGATGGCAACCGTTCGTGAAGGGGTGATGAAAAAAGAGATCTTCGACATGGCTCACAAAGGAGAAGTGATCCGTCTGGATGCTACCAAATACGTAAATGATACCGATTTCGCCATTGAGGTGATCGAACGCCACATGGAAAAATCGAAGGTGAATATCAAAGGGGCTCCGATTATCGTAGCCGGAGGCTACGGAGTCGGCTCCAAAGAAGGATTCGATCTTCTTCACAAACTGGCTCATGCCATCTGTGGCGAAGTGGGAGCTTCACGTGCCGCTGTGGATGCCGGCTTCTGCGAACATGATCGTCAGATCGGTCAAACGGGTATAACGGTTCGCCCGAAATTGTACATCGCTTGCGGTATCTCCGGACAGATACAACACATCGCGGGGATGCAGGAAAGCGCGATGATCATCGCCATCAATAATGATCCCAATGCACCGATCAATGCGATTGCTGATGTGGTGATTACAGGAACGGTAGAAGAAGTGGTTCCGAAACTCATTAAGTATTACAAAAAGAACTCTAAGTAAGCCATGGCTAATTTCTATACAGACACACCGGAATTAAAATTCCATCTCGATCATCCGCTCATGAAACGGATCGTCGAACTCAAAGAGCGCAATTATGCCGAAAAAGACAAATACGATTATGCGCCTCTTGATTTTGAGGATGCTATGGATAGCTACAATCAGGTATTGGAGATCGTAGGGGAAATATGTGGTGATATCATCGCTCCCAATGCGGAAGGTGTTGACCATGAAGGTCCGCAGGTGATTGATAACCGCGTAAAATATGCTTCGGGCACCGCCGTCAACCTTGATGCAACCCGAAAAGCAGGATTGATGGGCATGGCGATGCCCCGGCGTTATGGAGGACTAAACTTCCCGATCGTGCCTTATATCATGGCCGCCGATATCGTTTCGCGAGCGGATGCCGGATTCGAAAATCTCTGGGGATTGCAGGATTGTGCCGAAACATTATATGAGTTCGGATCGGATGAACAAAGAGCGCATTTCCTTCCACGCGTTTGCGCAGGAGAAACAATGTCGATGGACCTTACCGAACCGGATGCGGGATCAGATTTACAGTCGGTGATGCTCAAAGCTACTTATAGCGAAGCAGAAGGCTGCTGGTTACTAAACGGAGTGAAACGTTTTATCACCAACGGTGATGCCGATATCCACCTTGTACTGGCTCGTTCGGAGGAAGGAACCAAAGATGGCCGCGGACTTTCAATGTTTATCTACGACAAACGTCAGGGTGGTGTAAACGTTCGTCGTATCGAAAACAAAATGGGTATCAAAGGGTCTCCAACCTGCGAACTGGTTTATAAAAATGCCAAAGCCGAACTTTGTGGCGATCGCAAACTGGGACTGATCAAATATGTCATGGCATTGATGAACGGAGCCCGACTGGGAATTGCCGCACAATCCGTAGGACTCTCTCAGGCTGCTTATAACGAAGCGCTCGCTTATGCGAAAGATCGTGTACAATTTGGCAAACCGATTATTCATTTCCCGGCCGTACAGGAAATTCTTTCGGTTATGAAAGCCAAGCTCGACGCTTCGCGTGCGTTGCTTTATGAAACCGCACGTTTCGTGGATATGTATAAGGCTCTCGAGGATGTTCAGCGTGAACGGAAACTTGATGCGGAAGAACGCGCGGAGATGAAGAAATTCTCAAAACTGGCAGATGCCTTTACTCCTATTGCCAAAGGTCTTTCCAGCGAATATGCCAACCAGAATGCATACGACAGCATCCAGATTCATGGCGGTTCGGGATTTATGAAAGATTATGCCTGCGAACGGATCTACCGCGATGCACGCATCACTTCGATTTATGAAGGGACTACTCAGTTGCAGGTAGTTGCAGCCATTCGCCACGTGACAACCGGTTCTTATCTGGCTCAGATGCGTGCCTATGCTGAACGTCCGGTAAAACCTGCTCTACAACCGATCAGAAGCAAACTTATCGCCCTGACTGATCTGTATGAGAAAACCGTTGCATCTGTCGTTGAAACTAAAAACAACGAATACATTGACTTCCATGCCCGCCGCATGGTTGAGATGGCCGGCTATATCTTAATGAGTTACCTGTTACTCGATAGCGCGACGCAGCAAGAGGAACTTTTCCGTAGATCGGCCGAAGTTTATTTGAATTATACTCAGGCAGAAGTAAAGAAAAATGCCGGCTTCATCCAAAACTTCAATATCGACGAACTGGCCTTCTATCGTTATGTAAATCACGAAACAGAAGCTGCTTCTCAAACAGAAGCATGATAAAAACCATTTTTTACAGAATTAAATAGTTATTCCTTTCTACCGGCCGTTTTGAATTTTACATCAAAATGGCCGGTATTCTTTTATTTATCGAATGACCGGAAGTCTATAATAATATAAATTTGTTATTTTTACCCAAAACATAATCATTTCAGGTCGGATGAAATTTCAGCTTCTCTTCAAATCGAATCTTCTTCTGTGTTTATTCCTTTCTGCGTTTGGCCGAACGGCACAAGCGACGAATCTGCAGAAAGACACACTTTCCACTCCGACTCGCGGCACACTCAAAAAAAGTTTTTCAGAACATTTCATTCAGCAAATAAGTTTTGAGGGACGACCGGAATACATTTTTCCAAGTAACCCGTTTTTAGCTGGAGTAAACCAATTGGGAAAACCGTTAAGAACCTCACTTTCGGCACATCTGAAATATTCATTCCAAAATCGACCAAACTCACTTACAGAGAGAATTTACAAGGGGGTATATCAGGGCATCGGCATTGCAAAATACGATTTCGGAAACAAACCGGAACTTGGAAATCCGTTCGCAGTGTATGCATTTCAAGGGGGCGAGATTTATCGGCTTAACACCCGGTTATCCCTCAACTACGAATGGAATTTCGGAATATCATTCGGTTGGCATCCCTTTGATGAGGAGACAAATCTCAATAACATCTTTATAGGATCGAAAATGAATGCTTACATGCACGCCGGGTTTTATTTTCGGTGGATGGTATCTCCCTCTCTCGACTTTATTTCAGGAATATCATTGAATCATTTTTCGAATGGAAACACAAAATACCCAAATGGTGGCCTCAATTCGGCGGGTATCAATGTAGGTGTTGTTTATAACATCAACCCGACAAGGACGATTCCTGTTTCTTGTCCTATTCCCGCTTTCGAACGTCATATAAGTTATGATGTCGTATTGTTTGGTTCATGGCGCCGGAAGGGTATCTGGTTTATGGATAAACAAGTGGCCTCTCCTTTCAAATACAAAGTATTCGGCATCAATGCCGCTGCACTCTACAATCTGAATTACCGTTTCCGTGCCGGTCTTTCTATCGATGGAGTTTATGATGAGAGTTGTGGTGTTTATACCGAAGATTATATTATCGGCACAGAACAACAATTCTACAAAGCCCCGCTACGTGATCAGTTCGGATTGGGTATATCTGCCCGTGGAGAATATGTCATGCCCTATTTCACAATAGGGCTCGGCATGGGATATAACGTTTGGCACAAGGGAAATGATATGAAAGGATTTTACCAGCTACTGGCATTAAAAATGGAAGTAACCCGTAATTCCTTCATCCATGTGGGATATAATCTGCAAAATTTTCATTCTCCCAATTACCTGATGCTCGGTATCGGCTACCGCTTCAACAATAAACGCCAGCGTACTTACAGAAAATAAAAAATGCACTTCAAAACAGAAGTGCATTTTTATTTCATGGAAATATCTGCTTATGCAGGCTTATAGAAACATCAAAAACAAAATCATCGCTTCATCAGTCTTTTGATTTCCTTATTTACAGTAGTCGATACGGATATTTGATAAACACCACTAGTCAAACCTGATGCATCGAGGATGAACTCATTCATGTTATCCACCTCACAGGCCCGAACCAGTATTCCCTGCAGGTTGTAAATCCGGACTTCTCGGATCGGAGCGGAAGCACGTACGATCAATTGATCTTCAAACGGATTCGGAGAGATAGATATATTCCCTTCATTCTGACTATCCGGCATACCCACTTCCTGATTCAGCACCGGTTCGCAACCCGGGAGAGATAAATTATCTACCAACAACGCATATTTCATTTTCGAGACATGATGCAATGCAACCCAGATCTTTTGCCCGATATATTCCTGTAAACTATAGCTATATTTTTGCCAGGAAGTAGTTACGTGACAGACTTCAGGCGTTAGCTTTTTGAAATCCGCTGGTGAAGGAACATCTTCTGTTGTGGCTATCTCGATATAATGTTCAGAAATATCGCTATCTATTGATCTGACTTCACGAGCCAGCATTTCAAAGCGCGGATTTTCGGATGTGACATTCATCCTAGGTGAAATAAGCCAGTCGCTTGCAGCTTTATAATTGACCGACATGAATACTCCGATCCGTTTGCCTCCGTTTGCATCGGGGCGGAAGGAACTGTTATCCGGCATACAGGGATCGGTTTTATCGGGATTAAATACCAGAACG
>JBOFCW010000154.1:0-4081 GCA_051646395.1 Bacteroidales bacterium | reverse complement strand
CTACCGCGGAAACTCCGGGTATGCAGCCTCATTAGCACGAAATGAATGGTTGTGGAATATGCAGGGGAACATGGAGTTTCTCAAAAACAAACAGGCTACGCTTTTTTTCAGAGCCTACGACCTGCTACATCAGCGTTCTACCCTTTCAAGACGTGTAACAGCCAGCTATATCGAAGACATCGAATCAAACATCCTGACCAATTATTTTGTTGTAGGTTTTACCTACCGGTTCAACACGATGGGTAAAAAGAAGCAAAAAGAAGAGGTGACGGGTACAGCGGGCGGAAACCGTCCGTCCGACATCCGCAAACCGGGTGCACGCCCGGGAACGGAAAATCGCCGACCGGAAGGTCGACCCGGAAACGGAAGAAGAAACGAACGCTTCTAACGAACGATCCATCACGGTCCGTAACGGAAAAGACGGGAGAAATCACATCTATTTGCATTACTTTTTTTTATATTAGCTGTTTGGAATATAAATTTGATTGACATGGATGGATTTGACATAACCGACTGGCTTTATTATCTGCTGACTGTAATCTACATGATAACCATACTGGGTACGGTCATTGTCGTCATATCTGAAAACAGAAATCCGGTCAAATCAATAGCATGGATCGTAGTTCTGCTGTTTTTTCCCATCGGCGGCCTTATCTTCTACATCTTTCTGGGGCGCGACTTTCGCAAACAGCGCATGATTTCGCGGAAGAGTCTTAAGAAAATTCATCAGCATACACTTTCCCATCCGGTCAATCCCCACACGGTGGGCCTGCCTGCCGCTTCCGAACAACTGGTAGAGCTATTATACAATCTAAATCAGGCTAAGTTTTATACCGGCAACCATGTCGATCTGTTCACCCGGGGTGACCAGTTCTTTCATTCCCTGTTTATCGAACTGGAAAAAGCAACCCGCTTCATTCACCTTGAATTTTATATTTTTCAAAATGACCAGATAGGAAACCGATTGAAGGATTTACTGATTCGAAAAGTCGCTGAAGGCGTTGAAGTACGCGTGATTTACGATGATGTCGGGTGCTGGTCGGTCAAGAATCATTTTTTCGATGAGATGCGTAAGGGCGGTGTGCAGGTAAATGCTTTTCTGGAAGTACGGTTTCCGGTATTCGCCAATAAGATCAATTATCGCAATCACCGCAAAATCGTGATTATCGACGGACGAGTCGGCTACATCGGAGGGATGAACATAGCCGATCGCTACGAACAAGGTCTGGCTTGGGGAATCTGGCGGGATACGCACATGTTGATAGAGGGTCCGGCTGTGCAGGGACTGCAAACAGCTTTCTCGGTCGACTGGTATTTTACGGATAAACAATTACTCTGGGATGCCCGCTATTTCCCGAAGACAGAACCCAAAGGAGACATATCCATGCAGATAGCCACCAGCGGTCCGATCGGGGAATGGAAAGAAATCATGCTGGGTATCTATAAAGCAATTTCCGTTGCCCGGCAATATGTTTATATTCAAACGCCCTACTTCCTTCCCACAGAACCCCTGTTACTGGCTTTACAATCGGCTGCCCTGGCCAATGTTGATGTCCGGCTGATGATTCCGAAACACTCGGATTCCAGATTGGTACAGGTCGGATCTTTCTCTTATATCCGCTCGATGCTCAAAGCCGGAGTGAAGGTTTATCTCTACGAGCCCGGGTTTCTACACGCCAAGATGGTTGCCGTGGATGACGAGTTCTGCACGGTAGGATCGGCAAACATGGATTTCCGGAGCTTCGAACATAACTTTGAGGCGAATGCTTTTCTTTATGACAAACACACCACACGGCAGATGAAAACGATTTTTCTTAAAGATCAGCAGCAATCACGACGCGTTACGATACGAGAATGGCGCAACAGACCGTTGCGCCAGAAAGCATTCGAATCAATTATCAGGCTATTCAGCCCGATGCTTTGATCCGGTTATTTTTTAAGTGAGAAAAAGCTGAAGTTTACACTTCCGTAAGTACGCAGCTCATCAAACTCAGGCATATCGGAAAAGTCGTTATTTTTTGAGTGCTCCAGAATAAACATCCCGTCATCCTTAAGCAATCCCGCCTGAAAGATCAATTCCGGGATCTTAGCCAGATCCGGTAAATCATAGGGAGGGTCGGAAAAAATAAAGTCGAATTTTTCTCTCGACGAAGCGATAAACCGGAATACATCTCCTTTGATCGGAATAATATTCTCATCTTTTAGCTCTCTCGCTACTTTTTTGATGAAATCATATTGTGTGGAATGTTTTTCGACGCTTACTACCTGTGCCGCACCGCGTGAGAGTAACTCAAAACTGATAGCTCCGGTTCCGGCAAACAAATCCAGTGCCTTCAAATCTTCGAAGTCGATCAGGTTATTCAGTACATTAAACAGATTCTCCCGGGCAAAATCCGTTGTTGGACGAGCCTTGATATTTTTTGGCACATCAAAGCGTCGACGTTTATATTTACCACTAACTATACGCATAAAGGAAATACGATTAAATCGAAAGGAGTTTCCATACTCTCCTTCCCTAAGTTAAACATTTGGGCCGGAAACACGACTGGCGTGATCGCAGCTATATAAGGATTAAGTAACGTCGTCAGTTCATTTATATCTGCCGAATTTCCTGTCAGCTGCAGTGAATCGGTATGTGGCTCCATACGCAGGCTTTTCCAGGTAGCCAGAATAAAATACACGACATCATTGATATGACGATATTTGAATGTATTGGCCAGCATCAGCGATCCTTTTCGGAAACAAAGAATATCGAGCATCCCATAACGCATCTGGCAAATCATTTTATCATAATTTCCCATGCGACTTTTCAGAATGAAATATTCGCTCATTACGCTGAGATGATGACGAAATACCGGATTACAAAATGTGCGACAAAGAAAAGCATACACCTGCTGCTCTACTCCGTATACATTGACCGCCCGGGTATGTTCGAGCATATCACTCAGGATCGTTTCCGACACAGGTGTCTGTAAGAATTCATAGAATTTTTCTTTTTGGCTTTCCGCAAAGAGATCAATAGGAACCAGACTGAAACGGGATGAAGCGATAATGATATTGACCCGACGATAAGGAAGTAACAATTCTTCGCGACTCAGGATCTCATCTTCCAGGACAGCCGCATAATTGGCTGATGAACCGAACAAACAAGTTTCATAACGCAGGGAATTCTCTTCACCGGGGTTATGGATAGAAAAAGAAAATCCATCCGGCATCAGCCGGATGGATAATGTATATTCTTTACTATTGTCGCAATCCATGATTACTCCCAGTTTCCGGCATTGTTGTTTGGCTCAACAATCGAACCTACCTGTAGACCCGGATATTTGTCTGTTTTCTTAGCACGGTCTGACAAGTTGATGATTTCCTGTTTGTCCAAACCACCCAGATATACAGTATATGGAGTTTTAGCTTCAAACAGACGCATCACATAACCTGATGCATTCAGGATTTCACCTGTCGCCATTTCAAATTTAGCTTTTCCATGAGTGAAAGGAACAAACTGTAGTGAATCCGCTTTGAACGAACGTCCGAAAATCGTATCGCCTACGTTTACGAAAATCGTATCACGACGGAAGTTTTCAAGACCGTTTTTCGCGATTTCGTCTTGTTTTCCTTTTTTGATGATTTCCATCGCTTTTTTCTCTGTCAATCCGGATTCAAGCTGAGCATCAGTCAAAGAACCTTCTTTTACAACGAAAGGAAGCTGACCTGTCTTCACGAAATCGATCAGTGTGTCAAAGCTTGCAGTATAAGTGCCGTTCAGATTACGGTATTCAAGCTGTGCTTTACGGATATTGATCAAACGCTGAATCGTAGCTTTGTCACGAATTCCTTTTTCATGTTCAAAACGAATAGGACCCATGATGCTTTCTACACATAGATATCCCATAATTCCGATAGCGGCTACAAGTAAAATTTTAAATAAACCGTTCATGGCTAAGTATTGTTATATTTTTTTGATTATTTCTTTGGGCAAATTTAAAAAAGAAAAATTGTAAACAGCTATATTTAGACAGATTTTTATTGATTAATTTATGATAATCGACCTCCTGAAAGAGCGAGTTGTACAGAATCTTCC
>JBOFCW010000133.1:0-14817 GCA_051646395.1 Bacteroidales bacterium | reverse complement strand
AATTCCTCCCGGAAAGGTGTTCAGGTAGCTGATCGTATTGTGGTGATCGTGATCTCCCAGCATGGCTGATCCCGAAAAGCTCAATACATCTTTGGTCGAGAAGTTATAAGTGAGTCCCAGGCGCGTGAAGAATCCGCCTCCGCTGCCTCCGCCTTTTCCTTTCTGATAAAGGACAGTCGTATCCTGATCCCTCCACGAGGTACGATCCGTTTCCGAATTCATTCTCATTTCGCGATTCCGGTATCCCATATTCACATACCCTTCCAGCTTATTGTAAGTCATGTTTATGTTTGCATTTACGCCATAACCGCCCCGGCTGTCTGCATTCGCACTGATACCGCCGAAATAACCGGTCTTTTTCTCCTTTTTCATCACGATATTGATGATACCGGCAGTACCTTCTGCGCTGAATTTTGCAGACGGGTTTGTAATCACCTCGATCGATTCGATACTTTCTGCCGGGAGTTGCTCGAGTATCTGAGCCCGGTTTTCTTCCGATAACCCTGATGGCCGTCCGTTGATCCAGATCGTAACGTTCGAGTTGTTGCGAAGAGATACATTCCCTTCATTATCGACGGTTACCGAAGGAATGTTAGACAATGCTTCCGAAGCAGAGGCACCCGCACTGGCGATATTCTGATCTACATTGAATACTTTTTTATCAACCTCGAATTTCATCTGCGAACGTTGACCGGTTACCCGCACCTCTTTCAGTGTTTTGCTGTCTTCCTTCAGAGAGATATTCCCCAGGTCGGCCGATGGTTTTTTGCTGTTCAAAACAACCGGTAGATTCAGCGTCCCATAACCCACGAACGAAACGCGAAGGGTGTACGTACCCTTTTCGATTCCGGTAAGGTCGAAGCTCCCTTCCGCAGTCGTAGTTGCCCCTTTTACCAGTTTATCACTTCCTTCTCTGAACAGTGCGATATTTACGAATTCGAGCGGACTCTTGTCGGAGGCATCCAGAATACGTCCTTTGATCTGTTGAGAGAATATCGGGGTGGAAGCCATGATCACCATGGCGGTTATCGGAATATGGTATCTCATCTGTTGTTATATGTTTGTTTGCAAAAGATCGGACTGTTCCCCCTCTGAATGGAGTTGCATGTCCGACCTTTGCAGTAGATGTTAAATAAATAGGCTGATAAAAACACACTTAAACGTTTAGACGATCAGTTTCGCAAAAGGTTTAAAGGAAAAGTGAAATTTATCCGGCCAATTCAAAAAAAATCAGGCGGAATTAAATCGTTTGAATTAATTCCGCCTGAAAATAGATTTATCTTAACGATTAAGCATCGATATTCGCATAAGTTGCATTGGCTTCGATGAATACACGGCGAGGTTCAACATCCTCTCCCATCAGCATCGAGAATACGTGATCCGCTTCTGCTGCATTTTCAATCGTCACCTGACGAAGCGTACGGTGCTCCGGATCCATTGTCGTTTCCCAAAGCTGCTGCGCGTTCATTTCACCCAAACCTTTATAGCGTTGTGTATGAACCGAATTTTCATTTCCGTTTCCGTATTTCAGGATAAATTGCTGACGCTGTTGTTCATTCCAGCAGTACTCTTCCGTTTTACCACGCTTACACAAGTAAAGCGGCGGTGTTGCGATATACAGGTATCCGTTTTCGATCAGCGGACGCATGTAGCGGAAGAAGAAGGTCATCAGCAATGTCGCGATATGACTACCGTCGACGTCGGCATCGGTCATGATGATCACTTTGTGGTAACGCAGTTTCGTAATATTCAGTTCCTTGATGTCGTCTTCTGTTCCGAAGTGTACGCCCAGAGCCTTAAACATGTTTTCGATCTCTTCGCTATCCATCACTTTGTGGAACATTGCTTTCTCCACGTTCATGATTTTACCACGTAGTGGAAGGATCGCCTGGAAGTTACGGTGACGGCCCTGTTTAGCCGTACCACCCGCCGAGTCTCCCTCGACCAGGAAGATCTCACAATCTTCCGGATTGCGTGAAGAGCAGTCCGCCAGTTTTCCCGGTAGTCCGCCTCCGCCCATCGGCGATTTACGTTGTACCATTTCGCGGGCTTTACGTGCCGCAAAACGAGCTGTAGCCGCCAGAATCACTTTTTCAACGATCACTTTCGCCTGTTTCGGATTTTCCTCCAGGTAATGCCCCAAAGCTTCTCCCACAGCCTGGTCTACCGCACCGGTAGCTTCGCTGTTACCCAGTTTGGTTTTTGTTTGCCCTTCGAATTGTGGTTCGGCCACTTTTACCGAAACGACAGCAGTCAGACCTTCGCGGAAGTCATCCCCGCTGATTTCCACTTTCACTTTATCGAGCATTTTCGACTCTTCCGCGTATTTTTTCAGCGTACGTGTCAATGCGCGGCGGAAACCGGCCAGGTGGGTACCCCCTTCGATCGTATTGATGTTGTTTACGTAAGAATATACATTCTCACCATAAGTCGTATTGTAAGTCATTGCCACCTCGACAGGGATTCCCTGTTTTTCGGTAGATAGGTGGATAATGCCGTCGATTAACGGTTCGCGTGAAGCATCGATGTAACTGACAAACTCTTTCAATCCTTCCGTCGAATAGAATTCTTCGGTTTTGAAGCTGCCGTCTTCCATGATTTCACGACGGTCTGTCAGCGACAGGTGGATACCTGCATTCAGATAAGCCAGGTCACGCAGACGCGCTGCAAGGATGTCATATTTGTATTCCGTAACGGTAAACACCGAATCGTCCGGACGGAATGTAACCGATGTACCCGTTTCGTTGGTATCCCCGATCACTTCCACATCGTGCAAAGGCGCCCCGCAGGAAAACTCCTGCATATGTACTTTTCCTCCTCTGCGTACTTCCGCACGCAAATATGTTGAAAGCGCGTTCACACACGATACACCTACACCATGCAGACCTCCCGATACTTTGTAAGAGCCTTTGTCGAATTTACCTCCGGCATGGAGCACGGTCAAAACTACTTCCAGAGCAGATTTTCCCTCTTTCTCGTGGATATCCACCGGAATCCCACGACCATTATCCACCACGCGGATGGAATTGTCTTCATTGATCGTTACTTCGATGTGTGTGGCATAACCCGCAAGCGCTTCGTCAATCGAGTTGTCTACTACCTCATAAACCAAGTGATGAAGTCCTTTGATACCGATATCACCGATATACATGGCCGGGCGTTTTCTTACCGCCTCCAGACCTTCCAGTACCTGGATACTATCGGCCGAATATGATTTGTTAGCGTTTTGTTCTTCTGACATAACTAGTGCGTCTTTTTATTTTAAAAAGCTAACAAATATAGCCAAAATACAGGAATCGACCGAATTACAGGCAGATAAAAAACAAAAAAAAGGTCGTCATACACGAAGTATAACGACCTTTTCGTAGTCCATAGGGGAATCGAACCCCTCTTTCCAGAATGAAAATCTGGCGTCCTAACCGATAGACGAATGGACCATTGTATTGTCTGTGTTACGCCATTTTGTTAACAAACAGAGCCAACTTAGATTTCAAGTTGTTTGCTTTGTTTTTATGGATAACATTTTTCTTAGCCAATTTATCCAACATGCTGCTTACTGTAGCATAAAGAGAAGTTGCTTCTTCTTTATTTGTCATAGCACGCAATTTACGAACCGCATTACGGGTTGTTTTACCATAATATCTGTTGCGCAGATTTCTGGTATGCGTTTGTCTGATTCTTTTGATTGATGATTTATGATTTGCCATCTCGACTAATCTGTTTTAATTTTTTTGTTATTCGTAGTCCATAGGGGAATCGAACCCCTCTTTCCAGAATGAAAATCTGGCGTCCTAACCGATAGACGAATGGACCGTTAGGGCTTTCGGTTTCTCAACTCTTATTCTTGTTCAGAACTCGTGTTGTGTTGTTTCCCGATTGCGAGTGCAAATATAGAGGGTCTTTTGGAAACCACCAAACAATTGCACGAAAAAAATCAAGAAAACATCATTTTTCTTCATTTTACCCCATTTTGTTTAAGTTAATTGAATAATTATGGTTAAAAATATAGTACTATTTGCTGTTTCGGGTTTCAAGCTTACTCAAATGGATTTCGAGTGCCCGAACAGAAATTGTGATTTCCTGGATCGAAACTCCCAGCGAACCGATCAATGAAAACATTCCCAATCCGAAAACATATACCGCGATCCGGTAAAATCCCACATAAATCAGAAACATCGTCACCACACAAAGAAACAAACTCAGGATACCCAATACCTGCATCAGGCGAATCAGATAAAGACGCTTGCGTAAGTTGGTGATTTGGGCTTTCAAATCCTGTGACGGATGTTGTTCATAATCCTGGGCCAGATTACGCACTAACTGCGCATAGGAGATAAAACGATTCGTATAGGCGAGCATAATCAGCGATACGGCCGAAAATAAAAGGGAGGGTGTGGTAAGCGTTAATTCTTCCATACTACAATATATAGATTTAAATCTTATTCATTTGTCGGTTGCAAAGGTAGAAAAACATTCCTTTCAGGTAGTTTTATCTTCTTGCTTTGGTTGCATAGATATTTTAGTTATTTTTGCAACGACGTTAAACCGTCTTTATTATATACGCAAAAAGCCTTTGTAGTTCAATGGATAGAACAAAAGTTTCCTAAACTTTAGATTCGGGTTCGATTCCCGGCGAAGGTACTCTACCGAAAGGGAATTTATGTTTCATAAGTTCCCTTTTTTAATTCGCTTTCACGATGTACATTTAATCAGTATCCCATTCCATATTATGATACGCGAAAAAACCAACGGAATCGTATTCGGAATCGTCCCCTACAACGACAAAAGTTCCTTCGTACATATATATACGGAGAAATTCGGTCGTGTAACTTATTCCGTTCCCAACACACGATCCAAACGCAGTAAGCTTGCCCGATCGCTATTCGTTCCTTTCACCATCCTGGAGATGGAAGTGGAGCATACCCCCGGGCGCGAAATTCAGAAGATTGCAGAAGCCCGGGTCGAACAGCTTCATTACAATCTTTACGCCGATCCGGTTAAGAATGCCGTCGTCCTTTTTTTGGCAGAATTGCTTTCGCGCACAGTGCGGGAGCAAGAGCAAAACCTACTGCTCTACCATTATCTGCTCAATTCGATCGGATTATACGACCTGCTTGAAGCGGGAAAAGCCAACTTCCACCTGGTTTTTTTGTTGAGACTATCAGAATACCTCGGGTTCAGGATCGATCGCGAGTCTTATCGCGAGGGCTTTCTGCTGGATATGGTCGAAGGGGTATTTGTGTCCTCCATTCCGCCGCACGCCTGGTACCTGAGTCCGGAAGAAGCTTATTTATTTCATTCGGTACTCAATATGCAGTTCGGTAATCTCGAATCCTATCATTTCAACCGCGAACAAAGGGCCGCGTTACTGGATAAAATCGTGTTGTTTTTCCGGCTTCATCTTCCCGATCTGAAGGAGATTCGTTCGCTGGAGGTATTGAAAATGCTGTTCGCCTGACAAATAATCAAAAATAAAAAGAGCGTATCGAAATCATTGACCGATTTCAATACGCTCTTTGAGCATGAATAACCAACCCGAAATTAATAATTCGGATTATTTCTGTTTTCCAGTTTGTAATTCAACTGGATTTCATCCAGTGGAATCGGGAACAGTTCGTGTTTTCCCTTTACGTAATTTTTCCCTGCAGGATATGCCTTTTTGATATCTGCCGCGGCATTGTCGTTAAACAGTTTCAACGCATCTCCCAAAACACCCCAGCGGATCAGGTCGTATTTGCGTTGTCCCTCGAAAGCCAGTTCGAATCCACGCTCCCAGTAAAGAGCCGTACGGAATTTTCCCACTTCGTCGCCATCTTCGATAAATGGCAAATCATAAACCTGCGGTGCTTTCAGCAATGTTGCGTAATTCGATCCGTCGATCGGCGTAGCTCCCGCACGCTCACGAACGGAGTTCAACAATGGCCATGCCAATTCGGTTTGTCCCAACTCGTTATAGGCTTCGGCTGCCATCAGCACCACATCGGCCCAACGCAAATAACAGTAGTTTACATCCGTATTGTTCTGGTCTTTCGAGCCCAAAGGCATCCATTCGCGACGCCATTTGCCCGGATACCAGTCTTTTCCGTTTTTGTTTTCAGTTTTGATGTGGTTCTTTTCATTCTTGTTCCATACATATTTATACGTACAGATCATAACGTCACGGCGCACATCGGTCGTTTCGAAGAAATCACGCCATGCCGGTACGGCACGGAAGAATGCATTGGCTCGACCCATGAATTTATTGATTTCTGTAGACTCGACCCCCGGTGCATCTACCAAAGGACCATTGAAGGTACCCCAGTTACCAGAATCAAGCTTACCGTCTGGTGTAAAGAATGCGATTTCGAATAAACTTTCCTTTGAGTTGAGTGTGCCGTATGAATTATTCCTGAAGAATGTGGTGTAATCGTTGGCAAAATACCCATGGTATCCCTCCTGTTGGAAAGCTTCCCATTCTGCGATAACAGCCTGGAAGTATTCTTTGCGGACTTCATCTTCCGGACGTGTAATCGATCCATCGAGTTGCAGACTGTATCCGGCACGTTGCAACAATACGCGCATCATTAAACCACGGGCGGCTCCCCGTGTCGCACGCTCAGGCGAGCTGGCTGCATTCGCCTCCCTCAGATTGACTTTAGCATATTCCAGGTCTTCGATCATCTGATCGTAGATTGCTTCGCGGTTTGTGCGTGGATGATAAGCTTCTTCCGAAACACGCGTATAAGTGGTTTTAAAAGGTACGTCACCCCAGTATTTCACCAAATCGAATGCGATTAACGCACGAAGAAAGCGAGCTTCTGCTACCAGATTATGCAGTTTCGTATCTCCGTTTTGGTAAGCTTCCATCCTTTCTATTCCTTCTACCGAGAAATTGGCGCGGTCGAGTGCCGTATATTTGTTGTTCCATAAATGACGGATCCAGTCGTTATTCGTCTTTACCGTATAGTGCGCGATATCACGACGCGTGTTGTCTGTTCCCGTTCCCTGGATATAATAGGTGTCATCCGAAGCAGGCATTGCCATCTCGAATTGACCGTAATGCTCCAGCATCGCGAATTTATCGTAGATGCCGATCACACTCATTTCAGCGTTCGTCGTCGAAGTGAAGTATTTATCCGCTTCGTAATACGAATCGGGTTTTTCTGTTAGCAGATCCGTACAAGATGTGGTGGACATCAGTGCCGTGATTCCGATCAGAGTTATATATCTTAGGTTTTTCATTTCAGTGTAATTTTTTTATGGCGTTTGTTTAGAATGTCACATTGATCCCGAATACATACGAGCGGCTGCGCGGATATGCTCCAAAGTCAACACCCGGTGTCAGCCCGTTGCCTCTGGTCGAAACTTCCGGATCGAAACCTGAATATTTCGTGATGCAGAACAGGTTGCTTCCTGTCGCATACAGACGCATGTTGGTAACATAGATTTTTTTCATCCATTTTTTTGGGAAGCTGTATCCTAAAGTCAGGTTGCTCAAACGAAGGAAAGATGCATCTTCTACCGCCCACGAATGGATGTATTTGTCACCCTCTTCCATGTCATACCATGCAGCCAGTGTTTTGCCCTGGTTCATCGCACTCAGTTCTGCCGGATCTTTGATCACCTCGCCGTTTCCGTTGACAGTCACCCAACGGTTGTTGCTGTTGTAAACACCCAGGGTGTTTTTGTTGGAACGGCCGCCCAATGTGTTTGTAAGCTTCGTTGCATTCAATACCTGACCCCCGTAGCTGAACGTAAAGAATACGCTTAAATCGAAGTTTTTATAGCTCAGCGTGTTGTTGAATCCACCATAAAACTTAGGCGCTGCGTTTCCGATGATCGTTTTGTCGTTTTCATCAATCGTTTCGTTTCCGTCGAGGTCGGCAAATTTCCACATACCCGGTTTCACATTCTCCCGTTTTCCTGAAAATGCGATTCCGTTTTTCAGGGTATAAGTTCCCTTTTCTTTGTCGTAATCGAAATCAGACACTTCATACAGTCCGGCAGTTTTGAATCCGTACATCTGCCCCAGCGGTTTGCCTACTTCTATTTTATAGTTTTTCAGGCTATATCCGAAAGTAGCTTCTTCCAGGAAGAAACGTTCGCCCGAAAGAGCCAGAATTTTATTCTTATTGTGCGAGATATTGAAGTTCGTTGTCCAGCTGAAATCTTTTTTCTGGATATTCACAGACGTGATCGAGAAGTCAACCCCGGTATTTTGTGTTTCTCCGATGTTGCGCAACATCGATTGGAAACCTGATGATCCCGGTAGTTTTGCTTCCAGCAACAGATCCGAACTGCGATTCATATAGAATTCAGGCGCGATGATCAGGCGTTGGTTGAAGAATCCCATATCCAGACCGATATTCAGCGTTTTGTTTGCTTCCCATTTCAAATCCGGATTCATGATCTGAACCGGTGCATAGCCGGGAATGGTCATATCTCCTCCGGGATAAGTGACAGAACCTAAAATCGGTAATGAGCCGTAGCTTGCGATACGGTTATTTCCGGCCAGACCATAACCGGCTCGTAGTTTCAAATCGGAGAAGATATTCAGATCACGGATGAAATCCTCTTCGGCGATACGCCAAGCTGCAGAAACAGCCGGGAAATATCCCCATTTGTTTTGTTTTCCGAATTTTGAAGAACCGTCGGCGCGGAAAGAGGCTGTAAACAGATATTTGTCCGCAAAGCTGTAATTCACACGGGTGAAGAAAGAGATCAGGTTGTCGTCGTAGTTGACATTCGATTGCGGGATTCCCGGCACCGCTCCCAATGACATATCTCCCAAACCGATATCATCGTTCGGAAACTGCAATGCACTTGCCATAAAGTAACGGGTCCAGCGCGAAACGAACTCCTGTCCGGCCATCACCGAGAAATTGCTTTTTTGCCAGTCTTTCATATAGGTCAATACGTTCGAAGTCTGGAAACTTCCAGTTTCCGAGTTTCGGATCGAGCCCTGAATACCGGCTCTCTTTCCGGTTACGGATTTGTCGCCGTAGAAAATTTCATCGCGACGTGTCTGGTAGCGCATCCCGGTGCTGTTGCGGAAAGTCAGTCCTTTCATCAGCGTGAATGTGAAGCCTCCGTTCATCTGAAGCGTACGGTATTCTTTGTTATTCGTTTCCTCTGCGGCAGAGATCAGTGGATTCTGCATTGAGTTTCCGCTATCATCCACCAACAATGGATCCTCATCATCCAGCAACAGGCGGTCGTCTCCTGCGATCCCTACCGTAGGACGGTATTGCAGGATGTGCTGCATCTTGTTAAAACGGTCGCCGTTTTCCGATGTACCCATCCCGTAGATTTTCATCTGGTCGAAGCTTACGCGTCCGTTGATCTGCAAGCGGTCGCTGGCTTTGTGGTTGAAGTTGAATGAAATGTTGTGTTTGTCGTTTCCGCTGTAAACCATCGCTCCCTGGTCTTTGAAATACGTATAACCCAGGTTGTATTTCAAATCCTTATTTCCACCGGCGACTCCTACGCGGTAGTTCTGTGTGACAGCGGTGCGGCCTAATACCTCATCCTGCCAGTCAATCCCTGGGCGGTTGTGGTAATTTTCATAAATATCGGCGAAGTTTCCGTATTTATTTTCAAAAGAAGTGATATTCCCCGATGATCCACCGATCGAACGTTCGTAATCTAATAAAACGAACTCTTCCGGCGATAAAGATTGCAGTTTGTTCGCCAGTTTTTTGATTCCCACGTAGCTGTCGAATGTTACGGATACTTTCGAATCGTTCTTGCTTCCGCTTTTCGTAGTGATCACGACCACCCCGTTCGCACCACGTGCTCCGTAGATCGCAGTCGAAGAGGCGTCTTTCAGGATATCGATCGATTCGATCTCAGCCGGATCGAGTGTCGCCAACCCGTCTTCGCTCGGGAACCCGTCGATAATATATAACGGTTCGTTACTCTGCGTGATAGAGATACCTCCGCGCACACGGATGGAGATGGATGCTCCCGGAGCTCCTTCCGCCTGAGTGACCTGTACGCCGGCTACTTTTCCTGCAAGAGCCTGTGAAACATCCGATGTAGGTGTTTTCAGCAGGTCCTCGCTTTTTACCGATACAACCGAACCGGTCAGGTCTTTGCGGCGTGTCGTCGCATAACCGATCGCTACGACCTCGTCCAGTTGCACAGTATTCACCTGCATCGTTGCGTCTATTACACTGCGTTTGTTTACGGGGATCTCCAGTGGGTTCATCCCTACATACGTAAATAAAAGCACATCCTTTGCAGGATTTTCTACTTTAAGTGTGTATTTTCCATCAATGTCTGTAATGGTTCCGACACCCGAACCACCTTTCACGATAACGTTTGCTCCGATTACCTCGAATCCGTCGCTATCCACGACTTTTCCGGTAACAGTAATACTTTGCGCAAACAAATGTTGGCCTGTCAAAAATAACAGTACAGCCAAGGTTAACTTGAGAAATTGTTGCATAATGTTTTTCTTGTGTGTTTTACTTAAGAATGCATGATATCTAACATCTGCAACAAAAGAACACGGATTCGGAGCCTCTTGCGAATTCGATTGTTTAATAAATTTACAATTTCATGTTTAATCCTTCTAAAAACGTTCTCCGTATTTTAATTTTGTTTAGGTATTGGTTTTTTTGATCCGTTTAAATGATGTTTTTGTCAAAAAAAGCATGAAATTTTGCAATTCTCAAAATTGAAATCAGAATTAACAAAGAAAACGGAAAAACAGTGAAAATGATTATAAATACAGCGTTCTGATCCCTGCTGCCGTTCGGATGAACCGGATGTAATTTTAATGGATGCGGTAAAAAAATAAACCCCGCAGAAGCGAATCGCTTTTGCGGGGTTTAAGAAATATAAAAAAGAGATCTCGTTTAAAAAGAGATTACCATTTCGGATTTTGTTTGAATTTAGGGCACAAGTCCATATCACGTTGTGGAATCGGATACAGTTCATGTTTTCCTTCTGTCGTGTAGTTCGGATTTGCACAAGCATAGTTAGGCGCACCATCGCTGATCCACCACTGACCCAATGCACGAGACGTAGCTTTTACAGTCGGATAATAGATTCCCCAGCGAACCAGGTCGAAACGGCGGTGTCCTTCGAAAGCAAGTTCATAAGCACGTTCGTTACGGATCGCCTGGCGGAAATCTTCTGCAGATAAGCCTTCAGCTAAGTCAGCATCTGCATCGGCAGCCATCACCGGTTTGCCGTAACCACGGCGGCGTACCATGTTGATCGCATTGTAAGCTTCAGCCGTAGGTCCCTGTTTCCATTCGTTCATCGCTTCCGCATAAATCAATAATACATCCGCATAACGAAGCAAATACCAGTTCACATTCGATTTATCGTTGTTCAATAAAGCATTGCTTTGCGGCACATATTTTTCGATGTCCCATTTTGCAGGCGTATAGTTTTGTTTTTCTTTCTGTCTTTTTTCAGGATCCTTGTCGTTGTTCAACGCCGATTCAGGCGTGTCGCTTGAACCCTGAGCCCATAGTTTTTTAGCAGGGCTGTACTGGTAATTTGCGATAGACAGGTCGCAACGCAAATCGCCTTCATGCTGTCTCCAGTCAAGAACGAATGAATGAACCACTTTCACGTTACCCGCGCAGCTTCCGCGTGAACCGGCTACAGCCGTTGTTTTCACACCATTCCATTTACCGATGCGACCAACAGGATCGCCGGCACCGCCCGATGCAGTAGGTGAATAGAAGCTTACCTCAAGCAAACTCTCTTTTCCGTTCCAAACGCCGGCACCCGAGTTTTTCCAAAGTTGTTCATAGTCTTCCAGCAAACCGTGCTGTCCTGATTCGATCAGCTGTTGAGCTGTAAGAGCCGCTTTCTCCCATTTCGTTTCGTCTTTTACCGGATACCCCGCCCAGGTAGCATATACTTTCGAAAGCAAACCTAAAGCAGCCCCCTTAGAGAAACGGAAATCTGTCGAAGTACGGATCTTATCTTCTCCGTCGTAAGGCAGGTTTTCGATTGCGAACATCAAATCCTGTTCGATGAATTCGTAAACTTCTTTCGGGTCAGCCTGTACAAACGCAGCAGCAGGTTGCAACGACATGTTCGTATTTTTCATCAAAGCGATGTTTCCGAAGCGACGCAGCAATTCAAAGTTGTACATCGCACGCAAACCGCGCGCTTCCGCTTCGAAGATTACAGCCAGCTGCTGATCTTTCGGCGTATATTCGAGCGCTTTTTTACCGATTGATTCGATAAAATCATTCGCATTGTAGATGGCATTGTAAAGCGTGGCCCATGTACGCTGTACCTCCGCCTGATTCGGACTGAAAGAGTTGGTCGGAATGATACGGAAGTTCTCATTCGTGCTTCCTTCTACCTGAGCGATATCGGTTGCCAGGTTGAACAGGATAGACATGTTGAATCCGTACATCGCGTCGCTTACCATGTTGCGGTAAACTCCCTGAAGAACGACTTCTGCCTCGGCAGCGTCATTCATATATTTATCTTTTGAAATCTCTGTCTGAGACTCTTCGCTCAACAGGTCTGAACACGCAGTAAAAGAAGGCGTAAGCAGAGCGGCCATTGCGATTGAATAAAATATTTTTCTCATTTGGATATTATCTGATAGTTAACATCTGGTTAAACACGGCCTCACCGGGAGTCCATTCGCCGGATCATTCTTCCGGCAAGGCTGTGCTTTATCCTTTTTTAGAATTGAAGATCAAGACCGAATGTGAATACACGGCTCTTCGGGTATGCACCCCAGTCAAGCCCTTGTCTCATCGGATCCTGGTAACGGCTTACCTCCGGATCGAAACCGGTGTATCCTGTAAGGCAGAACAGGTTCTGACCTGTAGCGTAAACACGCAATTTCGAGATAAACGCTTTTTTCGTCAGTTTCGCCGGGATCGTATAACCCAGGGTTATGTTTTTCAGACGAAGGAAAGAACCGTCTTCGATGAAACGAGAGTAAACATCATTCGTGATGTAACCGTCGTAAGCAGGCACCTTATTCGATGCGTTTGTCGGTGTCCAGCGATCGGCTACCTCCGCAAGCATATTACGGCGTCCGCTTCTTGTCTGCGTGCTATACAAACGTGTCGCGTTGTAAATATCGTTTCCGTAATTGAACTGAAGCATTACGCTCAGGTCGATTCCTTTGTAGTTGAACGTATTTGTAATACCTCCGAACCATTTCGGCATCGCGTTACCGATAACCGTACGGTCTGCTGTTGTGATGATACCGTCGCCATTCTGGTCTTTGTATTTCACTACACCCGGACGAACACCTTCCGTATAACGCGTATTGTTTGTTACACCCGGTTTCAACGTTTGTTTTCCATCAGGAGTCGTAAAGAAATCAGAGCTCTGGTAGATACCGTCGAATTCATATCCGTACATCAGACCCAAAGACTGTCCTACAATCGCGATGTAGTCGTCTTGTGTCATGTTGCTGTCGAAAGAAGAACATGTCGTACGGTAGTTTGCTCCCGATTCCAGTGCTTTCAGTTCATTGCGGATGAATGAGATATTGAAGTTGGTCGACCAGCTGAAGTTTTTAGTCTGGATATTTACCGTATTCAATCCCAATTCGATACCACGGTTCTGGATCTTACCGATGTTCTGCATCTGGCTCGAGAAACCTGTTACCTCAGGAAGAGCCTGCGAAAGAAGCAAGTCCTGTGTGTTTTTGATAAAGAAATCCGCTACCACATTGATGCGGTTGTCTACGAAACCTAAATCGAAACCTAAGTTATAGGTAGTCGATCCTTCCCATTTCAGATTCTGATTCTTGATCTGTTTCGGAGTAAGAACGGTCATCATCGATCCACCCACACCGTATTTGCTCTGCTCGTACAAGTCGAGCGAAAGGAAGTTCATGATGTTGTCATTCCCTACTGTACCGTAACCGGCACGCACTTTCAGGTTTGTCATCCATTCGATATCTTTCATGAACGCTTCTTCAGATACACGCCATGCGGCAGAGAACGACGGGAAGAATCCCCATTTGTTTTTATCAGAGAATACAGAAGATCCGTCGGCACGGAACGTAGCTGTCAGCAAATAACGGTTATCGTAGTTGTAGTTACCGCGGGCGAAGAATGAAAGCAACGTTTTATCCAGGAAGCTCGACTGCACTTTACTTGGCGTAGCACCGATCCCCAGGTTGTTGTTGCCCAGGTTATCGAATGGGAAGTCCATTGCCTGGCCCAATAAGTATTCAGAGCTTCTGTATGCAATCTCCTGACCCAACATCACATCATAGTTGTGTTTTTTGATGCGCTGTTTCCATGTCAGGTTGTTGTAGTTTGTCCAACGTTTGTCACGTCCCATCTGCGACTGTCCGTATGGTTTCTGTCCGTTACGGTATGCCTCTTTCGATCCTTCACGGAAGAAAATATCCGTGCGGTTATTTGTCGTATTGTAAGTACCTGCTGTTTTGAATGTAAGGCCTTTGATGATCTGCCATGTGAATGACATGTTACCCGACCACATTTCCGTTCTTTTTTTGTTGGTTACCGATTCGGTCTGGATTACCGGATTCACCTGTGCAAGGCTGGTTCCGTCTTCAAGCATTTCCGGGTCGATAGCCGAGTTCAACAACGTTTCGTCGTCGATTTTCAAACCACCTGTCGGGCGGGCACTGATAATCTGTGCAAGCATGTTGAAACGACCGTTATCTGCCGACGTACCTACCCCGTTACGGTTGGTGTTGGCGTAGTTGATCGTCGCATCCATCGTTACGTTTTTCAACACTTTCTGTGTGATGCGGAATTTCGCAGTCGTTTTATCGAAATCACTGTTTTTGAAGATACCGTTTTCATCGTAACGTGTAAATGATAGCGCATATTTCGTGTCATCGCTACCTCCCATCAG
>JBOFCW010000130.1:0-5504 GCA_051646395.1 Bacteroidales bacterium | reverse complement strand
GAAGTAACCAAGAGTCCGGTAATCGATCAACAGCCAAACAGATAATAAAAGGTTACCATTTTTTAAATCAGATCAATATGAAGAGAATAAAATATTTCAGTTTGTTGTGTGTTTTGCTATCATTCGGTTCTTGCGAACTATTCGAGATGGACAACTACGAAGCTCCGGGCGAAACCCTGACAGGAAAAGTAATCGACATAGCCACCGGTAATCCGGTGCTTACGGATCAGGGAAGCGAGGGGATCCGCGTACGTCTTACCGAACTAAGCTGGGGACCGAATGTACAGCATAACCCTGATTTTTTCTGTATGTCTGACGGAACATTTCAAAACACCAAGTTATTCAAAGGGCATTATCATATTCGGGTAGACGGCCCTTTCATTCCGCTTATCCGGGAAGACGAGCGCGGTATTCCTTTGGCCGATGAATCAAAAGAAGCCAAAATCAAAGGTGTTACCAACATCCAGTTTGAGGTACAACCGTTCCTGAATGTAGAATTCGTCGGTCATCCGATGGTGAGCAACGGAAAAATTACAGCGAAAATACGCGTAAACCGGGGCGTATCCGAAGAAGAATTCAGAAACAAGATCGAACCGATGGGCGGCTACAAGGAATCCTTCCAGAATGTGACGGATGTTCAGTTTTTCGTAAGCTACTCTTCTTCAGTCGGCTACCGTGCCCGGGATGAAAGATGGTCAAACAAGATCGAATACGGCGGTTCCTCTTTCAACTCATTATTGGGAGAAACCATCACCATCAAATCGAATGGCAATATCCCTTCAGGTCGTAAAGTTTATGTTCGTGCAGCGGCGCGTATCAACTATGATACACCGGCCGGAAGCGGAACAAGACGTTGGAACTACAGTGCCCCGATGGAAGTACTTATCCCTTAATCCCATTCAGACTGTATCTGCAAAATCACCTGCGGATACAGTCTTTACTTTCGGTAATTTTCTGAAAAACCTTTAATGCTCTTATTATGGATAATAAGATACTGGCTTTATGCCTTTTCAGCTTTGCAGCTTGCTCCAGGCAACCTGCTGATAAAAAAGAGAATGTAAAAACAACTTTCCAAACATCAAGAGAATGGCGTCCAACCATCGACAACCGGGCCGATGCCGTAATGGTATATGGTGTGGGTGGAAATCCGTCGGATAAATCGGAACGCATCTCATTTGAAGATCGTGTAAAATCGTGGAAAGAAAGAGGATATACGATCCATTTCATGACGGGTATCGCCTGGGGAGAATACCAGGATTATTTCACCGGAGAATGGGATGGCAAAATGCATCTGGATGAAGGACAGGTACAGCAAAACGGAGATACCATCTGGCACGGCCATCTGGTTCCGTATATCGTTCCTTCCGACAATTTCCTGAAATACCTCAAAGAACGTCACGTGAAAAGAGTGATCGACGCGGGCATCGATGCCATCTTCATGGAAGAACCGGAATTCTGGGCACGCGCTGGTTATAGCGAATCATTCAAAAATGAATGGAAAAAGTTTTATGGTTTCGACTGGAGACCCCAGCACGAATCACCGGAAAACACCTACCTGGCAAGTAAGCTGAAATATCACCTGTATTACAATGCCCTGAATGAGATATTCACCTATGCCAAGGCATACGGAAAAAGTAAGGGAATGGATGTGAAATGCTATGTACCAACACATTCGTTGGTAAACTACTCGCAATGGATGATCGTGAGTCCGGAGGCCAGCCTTGCTTCGTTGCCCTGCGTCGATGGTTATATCGCACAGGTATGGACCGGCACATCACGCGAACCGAACTATTTCAACGGTATCGTCAAAGAGCGCGTATTCGAAACGGCATTTCTCGAGTATGGGTCGATGGAGTCGATGACCGCACCGACCGGACGCAAAATGTTCTTCCTGACCGATCCGATCGAGGATTGGCCGAGAGACTGGGCAGATTACAAAAGAAACTATCAGGCGACTTTTACCGCACAATTGCTGTATCCTCAGATCGCTGATTATGAAATCATGCCGTGGCCAGAAAGAATATACGAAGGTCTTTACCGCACCAGCAAAGACAGCGATACGAAAGAGCGTATCCCGAAAGACTACGCAACACAGATGCAGATCATGGTAAATACCCTGAATCATATTCCGCTTTCAGAATCGAAAGTGACCGGCTCTGCCGGAATCAGCATCCTGATGGGTAACTCGCTGATGTTCCAACGCTACCCTACGCATGCCGGCTATGATGATCCGCAATTGGCAAACTTTTACGGCATGGCTCTTCCCTTCCTGAAAAGAGGTGTTCCGGTAAAAACCGTACACATCGAAAACCTGGGATATCCGGAAGCGCTTCGTGAAACGAATGTGTTGCTGATGACCTACGCCAATATGAAACCTCTTTCGCCGGATGCCCATAACGATCTGGCCAAATGGGTGAATCAGGGAGGTGTACTGGTATTCAACGGACGCGACAACGACCCTTTCCAAACGGTACAGGAATGGTGGAATACCGATGGAAACAATTATGCAAGTCCGTCGAACCATCTTTTCGAATTGATGGACATCGCTTCACCGGCTGCAGAAGGAGCCTATAAATATGGTAAAGGAACAGTTTATATCCTGCGAAACGATCCGAAAGAGTATGTTCTGGCAGAGAACGGAGATAAAAAACTGATCGAAACGGTCGAACGCATGTATGAAACAGAAGCCGCAGCCGGAAAGCTGGAGTATAAGAACAACTTCTATTTGAACAGAGGGGTTTATGAACTGGTTTCCGTTCTCGACGAAAGTGTTTCCGACCAACCATACCGTATCGAAGGGGTATTGGTGGATCTGTTCGATCCGAACCTTCCGGTTTATCGATCTAAAACCATCCACCCGGGAGAACAGGGATATTTTGTGAATATCGATAAAATCGATGATAAACAATATCCGCAGGTTCTTGCTTCTGCTGGACGAAACGATAATGAAAAACGGTCTGCCGGCTTCTATTCGTTCGTGTCCAAAGGTCCGGTGAATACGACCAATGCAACACGCGTGTTGCTCCCGGCCAAACCATCGGGCGTAACGATCAACGGAGTGAAGCAAACCATCTCGGATAATTGGGATGCCGACAGCAATACATGCCTGGTTCGTTTTGAAAATAGCCCGGAAGGTGTGACCATTGAATTCAACTGGTAATCAGACAGATTCTGGTTACAAATAATCAAAATGTTAGCAATTTTAATATTATACACAAATGAGAAAGACGATAGGTTGTCTTCTGACACTCACCCTGGCAACAGGTGCTGTAGCTTCGGCTCAGAAAAACAGTCCGGTTGATTATGTTAATCCACTTGTTGGAACCCAATCTACCCATGCTTTATCTACAGGAAATACATATCCTGCCATTGCCCGCCCATGGGGTATGAACTTCTGGACTCCGCAAACAGGCGAAATGGGGAACGGATGGACTTATGTTTATACAGCCGACAAGATTCGCGGTCTGAAACAAACTCATCAACCCAGCCCGTGGATCAACGATTACGGTCAGTTCGCCATCATGCCCGTTTCATCGAAAGTATTCAATGAAAACGACCGTGCAAGCTGGTTCTCCCACAAAGCGGAAGTAGCCAAACCATATTATTACAATGTATATCTGGCAGATCATGATGTGTTTGCCGAACTGACACCTACAGAGCGTGCAGCCATGTTTCGCATCACTTACCCTGAAAACGAATGTTCGTATCTGGTAGTGGATGCTTTTGATAACGGCTCTTATGTACGTATCATCCCCGAAGAAAACAAAATTGTGGGATATACGACAAAGAACAACGGCGGCGTACCGGATAATTTCAAAAACTGGTTTGTCATCGAATCGAACACGCCATTCACTTATTACGGATCTGTAGCAGATAATCAGATTACGGATGGTAATAAAGAATCAAAATCGAATCATGCCGGCGGTATCGTCGGATTCAAAACAGCACGAGGACAGAAAGTGGAGCTTCGCGTAGCATCTTCTTTCATCAGTCTCGAACAGGCTCAAAATAACCTGAAAGAACTTGGTAACGATTCTTTCGATCAGGTAGCGGAGAAAGGTCGTGACAAATGGAACGAAGTATTGAGCCGCATTGAGATCGAAGACGAAAATATCGATAACCTGCGTACATTCTATTCTTGTCTGTACCGCTCCGTATTGTTCCCGCGTGATCTTTCGGAAATCGATGCCAAAGGCAACCGCATACATTACAGTCCGTTTAACGGAACCGTTCAACCGGGATACATGTTTACCGACACCGGTTTCTGGGATACGTTCCGTTCTTTGTTCCCATTGCTGAACCTGCTTTATCCGGAGATGAACCAGAAAATGCAGGAAGGTCTGGTAAATACATATCTTGAAAGCGGCTTCCTTCCTGAATGGGCAAGTCCGGGACACAGAGGCTGTATGGTGGGGAACAACTCCGCATCCGTAGTAGCCGACGCCTGGGTGAAAGGTATCCGTGGATACGATATCGAAAAACTATGGGAAGCCGTAAAATTCGGTGCGAACAACGTACACCCTTCCGTTCCTTCTACCGGACGTTTGGGATGGCAATACTACAATGACCTGGGCTATGTGCCTTATGATGTGAATATCAATGAGAATGCGGCCCGTACACTCGAATACGCTTACAATGACTGGTGTATCTACACCTTAGGAAAAGCGTTGGGAAAACCGGCAAGTGAGATAGATATCTACAAAACAAGAGCGATGAACTATGTGAACCTCTTCGATGCGGAAAACAACCTGATGAGAGGTAAGAACAAGGATGGTCAGTTTCAGGCACCTTTCAGCCCGTTGAAATGGGGTGATGCATTCACTGAGGGGAACAGCCTTCACTATACCTGGTCTGTATTCCACGACCCTTCGAATCTGGCGAACATGATGGGAGGCCGTGAGGCTTTCAGCGAAAAGCTGAATTCAATCTTCGGTATCCCACCACATTTCGACGATAGCTACTATGGGGCAACAATCCATGAGATCCGCGAAATGCAGGTGATGAATATGGGTAACTATGCGCATGGCAATCAGCCGATCCAGCACATGGTCTACATGTACAACTGGAGTAACCAACCATGGAATACGCAATACTGGGCTCGTGAAATCATGGATAAACTCTATACGCCATATCCCGACGGATATTGCGGAGACGAAGATAACGGCCAGACTTCTGCCTGGTATGTATTCTCTTCTCTTGGATTCTATCCTGTTTGTCCGGGAACGAACGAATATATCCTTGGATCGCCATTGTTCAAAAAAGCGACGGTAAATCTGTCTAACGGAAAGAAAATTGAAATCACCGCTCCTGATAACGACAAAAACAAACGTTTCGTTTCAAAGATGACACTGAACGGTAAACAATACGATAAAAACTACCTGACGCACGAAGCGCTTACCAAAGGTGGTAAAATCGTTTACCACATGTCAGAGCAACCAAACAAAAAAAGAGGGGTAAAAGAGGAATCTCTTCCATACTCTTTTACAGAAAAATAATTAAGAACA
>JBOFCW010000104.1:0-2331 GCA_051646395.1 Bacteroidales bacterium | reverse complement strand
GAAAACAGAATTCCCACACCCGGAAACAAGCCAAGCAATACTAATGCTGCTGCCACATAATATCCTACGTAGCGACTCGCCACTCCGCTTAGCTGGATCACACCTACCGTCTGAGAGTAAAGTGAATTGGGGAATGCATTAAACACGCCGGCAATCATCGAATTGACTCCTTCGGCAAAGATACCTGAAGCTACACGCTTATTATACACTTCGCCTTCAATGGGTTCTTCGGATATGATACTATTGCCTGTTATTGATCCGTATGCTTCGACCGAAGTAACAAGATAAATCAGAGCAAAAGAAAGAAAGGTTGACCAGTCAAACGACAATCCGAATTTGAAAGGTACCGGAATGGAAAAAGAGGTCAGATCTTTTGCCATCGAAAGATCCAGTTTTCCCATAAAATAAGCGGCAATATAACCGGCGAGCAATCCAATCAGGATAGAACTCATGCGGATATATTTATTACGGCTCATATTGCACAATACGATTAGAACGAGTACAAGCACTGAAAGTCCGATATTCTCAAGACTCCCGAAAGTGCCGTTCGCTTTTGCTGCAAAACCTCCTCCACAGGATATTATACCGACTTTTATCAGTGTAAGTCCGATCAGAGAAACAACTATCCCCGACACAAGCGGTGTAATGATCTTCTGTGCATATTTAAGGATGCGACTGATAAACATTTCTATCGTAGATGCTGCAATCGCCGAACCAAAGATCAGCGATAGTCCGCCAACCGAACCCGCCGCAATGATAGGTCCGATAAAGGTAAAACTTGCACCCTGAACACTTAGCAATTTAACTCCAAGAGGTCCGATACGATGACACTGAATAAACGTACAGATTCCCGCAGCAAAAAGAGCCATTGAAACCAGAAAACCTGTTGTTTCGATATCCAGATTTAACGCTCCTGCAATAATCAGAGGAGGCGTAATAATGGCTACAAATACAGACAATATGAGCTGCAAGGCAACGAATATTGCATCTTTTACGGGAGGCTTCTGATCTACCCGATAGATCAGTCCTTTATTCAGGGTTTCTTCTTTCATACACTAAGGGGTTTGAAAAAATTGCGGCAAAGATAGATAATATCTATCTTTTGCTCTATGCTATAAATGTGATTGATTTACAAATTAAGCTAAGAAAAGGTCTTGAGTCGTTGATTTAACGTGGCGATTTAAAATAACTTTTCGGAATATCATTCTTAATCAGTGCTGTTTTAATCTGCATGGTAAACACCCGCTTCTTCTTATAATCCGTTACGATCATACGGTGCGGGGCATACACATCCTGAAACATACGATAGTCGCTAAACTGAAGCAAGTACTCCGACTCTTCTTTTGTTTTAGCGTCTTTATACCACGATTTAACCTGGAGCACAAGCCCTGAGTTTTTTGCTACATACATCCGGTGACTCTCATTGTAAGCATTGTACTGGACTACCCACACAGGAACTTTGTTAATTGTACTGTCTCCTACTGTTTTTGATTGCAGTTTTTTGTCTTTCCATTCGGCAAAATTCAGAATCGGATTATTATCCTCGTGCGGAATCCTATTTTTCTTCCAGAATCCGAGAATCTTCATCCAGAGAATATCCCGGTCACGAATGAAATCGAACTTAAAACCAAACAGATTCACTTCTCCCCGGAAAGACTCCATGCCATTGGTGATTACATGCAGAGGAAAGAGCTTGCCGTTATAATCCATATCGACATAAACATCGATGATATTATCCTTGATCACAGGCTCCAGCCGTTCAAATTTTGTGATCTCAAAGAAACGGTCTTCGAGCGATTGCGGAGAGGGGTATTTCTGTGCGAATGCCCCATATGTGAAGTTGAAATAAAAAACAAATAGAATAACTAAACGAAATATCAATGTTCTCATCTTTTACTGTAAAAAATAAAGTTATCAGTCAATAGGTTAAACCTCTTTATCGGCAAAACAAAAGTAATAGATTATGCGTTAAGTCATAGTGATTAGAAATGATAAGTTTGAATTTATCGTTTGTTTTATAACTTTGCGACCGTTTATTCGAATCACATATCTAAACAATTAATTGATTATAATTATGAGAAAGAAAAATCTTTTTTACAGCCTTTTCCTTAGCTCTGCATTATTGTTCAGTTCATGTAACATGAGCAATATGGGTAAAGGCGGATTGATCGGTGGTGGCGGTGGAGCTGCCCTTGGTGCTGGTATCGGTGCATTAGCCGGAGGTGGTAAAGGTGCAGGTATAGGTGCTGCGATTGGTGGTGTAGTTGGTACAACTGCCGGTCTGCTTATCGGTAAAAAAATGGACAAACAGAAAAAAGAGCTTGAAGAACA
>JBOFCW010000097.1:0-6893 GCA_051646395.1 Bacteroidales bacterium | reverse complement strand
TGACTTTGTATATGGTTTGCCGGAAATGAACCGCAAAAAAATAATCCGTTGCAATCGGGTTGCCAATCCGGGGTGTTTTGCCACGGCCATCCAGTTGGCTATCCTGCCATTGGTAAAAAATAACCTGCTCACCGATGATCTGCATATCAACGGAATAACCGGATCAACCGGAGCCGGACAGAAGCCGACCGAAACAACCCATTTTAGCTGGCGTAATGATAATATTTCTATTTACAAGGCATTCAATCACCAGCACCTGAACGAAATCAACCAGACGATCGGTCAGCTACAGCCATCCTATCCGGGCGAAATCAATTTCCTGCCGGTACGTGGTAACTTCTCTCGCGGCATTTTTGTTTCCGCTTATACCAAATGTGCTTTGCCAATCGAAGAGATCAGGGCTATATATGAAGAAGCATACTCTGATCACTCCTTCACATTTATCACTGATAAGAATCCTGATCTGAAACAAGTGGTGAATACTAATAAAGCACTGATCTATCTGCAAAAATCAGGTGATAAGCTATTGATTATCTCATGTATCGACAATCTTCTAAAAGGTGCATCGGGACAGGCTGTTCACAACATGAATCTTCTTTTCGGACTAGAAGAAACCACCGGATTGCGACTGAAATCGATCGGATTCTGATTTAAGTTAGAGACAAGATAAAACTGCCATAACTCACCTAAAGTTGAGATACCCAACCGAAGTTATATAATGGCGCATTTATACATTAATGTTAAAAATCAACTTTATATAAATGAAATTATTTGATGTATATCCTCTTTTTGACATCGAAATAGAAAGCGGTAAGGGATGTTATGTATATGATGTAAACGGGACGGAATACCTCGATCTTTACGGTGGTCATGCCGTGATATCCGTAGGTCATAGCCATCCGGATTATCTGAAAGCATTGAGCGATCAGGCCAGTAAGTTGGTTTTCTATTCCAATTCGGTTATTAATCCGCTTCAGCAGATACTTGCCGATAAATTGGGTAAACTATCGGGTTATGACGATTATCAGCTTTTTCTGATAAACTCAGGTGCCGAGGCGAATGAGAATGCACTCAAACTGGCATCTTTCCATACCGGTAAGAAAAAGGTGATCGCTTTTCGCAAAGCTTTTCACGGCCGGACATCAGCAGCGGTCAAGATTACTGATAATCCGGCAATTGTTTCTCCGATCAATGATACGTTCGAGGTGACTTTCGTTGAGATGAATGATGCTGCCAGAGTGGAACAAGAGCTAAAGAACGGGGGTGTTTGTGCCGTAATTATCGAAGGAATCGCCGGGGTAGGTGGAATTCATATTCCCGCCTCCGGTTTTCTGCAACAGCTACGTCAACTTACAACCCAATACGGAGCCGTATTGATATTGGATGAAATTCAGTCCGGATACGGACGAAGCGGAAGATTCTTTGCCCATCAGCATGCCGGTATAAAACCGGATCTGATTTCTGTTGCTAAAGGAATAGCTAATGGCTTCCCTTTTGCGGGGTTGCTGATCAGTCCGGAATTTAAACCCAAATACGGTATGTTGGGAACAACTTTCGGAGGTAATCACCTGGGATGTGCAGCCGCTATTTCCGTGCTTGATATCATGGAAAAAGAAAAGCTGATCAACAACGCCCGGCAGGTGGGTTCATATCTGATGCACAAACTGCATGAAATGCAGATACCGGGCATAAAAGAGATCCGCGGATGTGGTTTGATGATCGGCTTGGAATTTGAAGGCTCTGCCAAAGAGATTCGCAGTAAACTCCTTTTCGATCAGAAAGTGTTTACCGGTGCTGCGGGCACGAATGTGATTCGATTGTTGCCACCGCTTACTCTTACCAAAGAACAAGCGGATATCTTTCTGGAGCGATTTAAAAAAGCACTCGGATAGACGAATCGATAAAGATGTTATGATTATTGATAAGCAAGAAACCGCAACCGGTATCAACTCCGGTTGCGGTTTTTTTATTTTACTCATTTGCGTAGATCAAACGGTTATCCCTAAATAGCAGGAACCGGTTGTTCTCCTTTTCCAACCGGAAGTCTTTGTGATTCCAGGAATCATCCTTTTTTTCTAATACGGGATGTTTGGCTTCGTCCGGAAGAAATAGTTCTGCCTTATTTTCATCTTTCGAAAAAACCACATACGCTACAGAGGTCGCTTCCGGATTCTCTGTGCTTTTCAGGGCGATGCCTTGTTCGAATACGCGAATACAATCTTTTTTTACCTCACTCCAGGTATATCCGGCTGAAGGAATACATCCCTTTTGGTCGCGATCACTTCCCGGAATGCCCTTCCTTCCGGTCGAACAAGCAGTTAACACAAGCACCGGCAATAACAGGGCAAATAGCCCTCGACGGATTTTTTTGTTTACAGTCATAGGCAAATATATTTATTTGTAATTTTCAGCCTGCGTATAGATAAACTCGAAAATTGTTCGATCTTCCTCTGTCAGGTCTTTATCCCGGCGTGCCATCATGCGGGAAGCACTCTGAAAGAATTTACTTAATACCACGTCCGAAAATCCGGAATTTCCTCCTTCGCTGAAAGAGGGCACGAAGTTACGGGGAAAACCTGCTCCGTGGATATTCACTCCCACACCTAAAACCGTAGCGGTATTAAACATGCAATTGATCCCTGCTTTCGAATGATCGCCCATGATGAGGCCGCAAAACTGCAATCCTGTTTTCAGGAACCTACCCTGAGGATAGTTCCATAATTTGATTTCAGAATAATCGTTTTTCAGATTCGAAGCGTTGGTTCCGGCTCCGATATTGCACCATTCACCAATTACCGCATTTCCCAGAAATCCTTCATGCGCTTTATTAGAATAACCGAACAATAACACATTGTTCAGCTCGCCGCCTACCTTGCAATAGGGGCCGAGTGTCGTTGCGCCGTATATTTTGCTATTCATGTTCACCACTGCGTGTTCGCAAGCTGCAAAAGGGGCCCGGATCGCACTACCTTCCTGTATCTCGCAATGTGCACCCAAATATACCGGTCCTTTGCTAACGTTCAGGATGGCACACTCGATCATCGCATCTGGTTCAAGAAATATTTTAGGCGTTCCGTCTGCGAAATTTGGTTCACCGATCACCTTCACACTTTCGCTTAGCGGAGCTGATGTCCGGCCGTCAACCAGCAGCCTGAAGTCGTCTTCGATCGCCCGGTCGTTGAGCATAAACAGATCGTAAAGTTGTTCGAAATAAAGCAATTCGCTTTCCGTTTCTTTTTGGTAGATGAATGATGAGCTTTTGAACTGCTCTATGGTTCCGTGAAAAGCCACCAGCCTTTCTTTATTCATCAGTGCTTCACCTTCGCGCAGGTTGGCAATCTCGGCGCTTAGCATCAGGGATGGACAGATGTTTGCGGCAATAAACAAATTGTCGGGTCTTAAATCCAATTGATATTTTTCGGATAAATAATCCTGTGTCAGGTAAGAATAGTTTCCAGGAAGTGTCCGTTCCCATTTTTCTCGCATGGTGAGGATTCCGAAACGAAATTCCGCTACAGGGCGGCTGAAGGAAAGAGGAAGTAAGTTTTTGCGTGTTTCACCGTCAAAAAGAATGATATTGTCAGTATGCGCGTTTTTACGAATCATAACGGTTAGTTTTTTATTCTTTATATAAAGGTACAAAAAAGAGACAAACAGGATGCGATAAGGTTCATTAAAGCTACCAAAGCCAGCCTGACCGGATAAAACAAATCGCCCCTTTGCGATGGAATTCGCAAAGGGGCGATAAAGTGACTTTATCTTAAAGAAAGATTATTTGTATTCTTCCCAGCTTTTGATCTTGATATCGTCGATATCGATCGTACAGAAGGCATTGATAAAGGCTGCTGCCAGACGAGCATTTGTCAACAACGGAATGTTGTAGTCGATAGCCGCACGACGGATTTTATATCCGTTGCTCAACTCGCCCGAAGTAAGGTTTTTCGGGATGTTGACCACCATGTCGATCTCTTTCTTCTGCAGCATATCCAATGCCTGTGGCTGTTCCTCTTCGCTTGGCCAGAACACACGCGTACAAGGTACGTTGTTTTCTGTCAAAAAGCGGTAAGTACCACCTGTGGCAAACAGATTGAATCCCTTCTCATGAAGTAATTTCGCCGAATCAAGCAATGTGATTTTCTGTTTTGCATTACCCGATGAGATTAGGATGTTCTTTTTCGGGATGCGTAATCCCACAGAAAGCATTGCAGTAAGAACCGCTTCGGCTGTATCATCACCGATACATCCTACCTCTCCGGTAGATGCCATGTCCACGCCCAATACCGGGTCTGCTTTCTGCAGACGCGAGAACGAGAACTGAGAGGCCTTGATTCCAACGTAATCCAGGTCGAACTCATTTTTGCTTGGCTTTTCGTAAGGAACACCCAGCATGATTTTAGTAGCCAGTTCGATGAAATTGATCTTGAGTACTTTCGATACGAACGGGAATGAACGCGAAGCACGCAGGTTACACTCGATCACTTTGATGTCGTTCTCTTTTGCCAGGAACTGGATGTTGAATGGCCCGGTGATATTCAGTTCTTTTGCGATTTCACGTGCAACTTTCTTCACACGACGTACGGTTTCGACATAAAGTTTTTGCGGAGGGAACTGGATCGTCGCGTCGCCTGAGTGAACTCCGGCAAACTCGATGTGTTCGCTGATCGCATACATGACGATTTCTCCGTTATCTGCAACTGCGTCTACTTCAACCTCTTTCGCACCTTCAATAAACTGAGAGATAACCACCGGATGCTTTTTCGAAACATTGGCTGCCAACTCAAGGAACTGTACCAACTCCTGTTGGTTTGAGCATACGTTCATCGCAGCACCCGAAAGCACATAAGACGGACGTACCAAAACCGGGAATCCTACTTCCTTAATGAAAGCATCAACATCATCCATAGACGAAAGCTCTTTCCAGCGAGGCTGATCTACGCCGATACGGTCGAGCATCGAAGAGAATTTATGGCGGTCTTCCGCATTATCGATATATTGAGCCTGTGTACCAAGAATCGGGATATGCTGTTCGTCCAGTCGCATCGCCAGGTTATTTGGAATCTGTCCACCCACAGAAAGGATTACTCCGTGCGGATTTTCAAGATCCATGATGTCCATCACGCGTTCGAAAGTCAGTTCGTCAAAGTATAGTCGGTCACACATATCGTAGTCTGTCGATACGGTTTCCGGGTTATAGTTGATCATTACCGAACGGTAACCTTCTTTGCGGGCTGTCATCAAAGCATTTACCGAACACCAGTCGAACTCCACCGACGACCCGATGCGGTATGCACCCGAACCAAGTACAACTACCGAGCGGTGATCGCCTGTATACTGTACGTCGTTGTGTGTTCCGTTGTAAGTGAGGTACAAGTAGTTCGTTTGCGCCGGATATTCGGCAGCTAGCGTATCGATCTGTTTAACGACCGGAAGGATACCCTCTTTTTTTCGGATGTTTCTAACATTCAGGATTGTTTGTTCCGGTTCAGTCATTTGTTCTTTCAGTACAGAACGACCGATCTGGAAGTCAGAGAATCCCTGTTGTTTTGATTTTTTCAATAATTCGACCGGAACTTCTTCGATTTTATCGAATCTCTCAAGCTCGTTGGCCGTTGTCATGATGTTGTAAAGTTTCTGCAGGAACCAACGGTCGATCTTGGTCAGCTCATGAATCTGATCGATTGTATATCCCTGACGGAATGCCTTTGAAATGACGAAAATACGATTGTCTGTAGGTTCGCGCAACGCCTTGTCGATGTTTTCGATTTTCAGCTCTTTGTTACCTACGAAACCGTGCATACCCTGGCCGATCATACGAAGCCCTTTCTGGATAGCTTCTTCGAAGGTACGACCGATAGCCATTACCTCACCCACCGATTTCATCGACGACCCAAGTTCGCGGTCAACTCCCTGAAATTTACCAAGGTCCCAACGAGGAAGTTTACAAACGATGTAGTCGAGAGCCGGCTCGAAGAATGCAGAAGTTGTTTTCGTTACTGAGTTTTTCAGATCGAACAATCCGTAGCCCAAACCAAGTTTCGCAGCAACAAAAGCCAGCGGATAACCCGTCGCTTTCGATGCAAGTGCAGAAGAACGAGACAAACGTGCATTTACCTCGATAACGCGGTAATCTTCCGAATAGGGGTCGAACGCATATTGTACGTTACATTCACCTACGATACCAATATGACGGATGATGCGGATGGCCAGTTCGCGCAGTTTGTGATATTCCGCATTGGTAAGTGTTTGAGATGGAGCAACAACGATCGATTCGCCGGTATGGATACCAAGCGGGTCGAAGTTTTCCATGTTACAAACTGTGATACAGTTGTCAAAACGGTCACGTACTACTTCATACTCAACCTCTTTCCATCCTTTTAGTGATTTCTCAACCAAAATCTGGGGAGAGAAGGCAAGCGCTTTTTCTGCCAATATGTTTAGTTCTGCTTCATTATCGCAAAAACCTGAACCCAAACCTCCCAAGGCATAGGCAGCGCGGATGATTACCGGATAGCCCAGTTCGGCAGCTGCTCTACGAGCAGAATCCACGTTGTCACAAGCTTCCGATTTGATGGTTTTTACGTTGATTTCGTCCAGTTTCTGTACGAACAGTTCACGGTCTTCCGTGTCCATGATCGCCTGTACCGGTGTACCCAGTACCTGAACGTTATATTTTTCAAGAATACCGCTCTGGTAAAGCTGAACTCCGCAATTCAGTGCCGTCTGACCTCCAAAGGCCAGTAAAATACCGTCCGGTTGTTCTTTTTTGATTACTTTTTCCACAAAAAAAGGAGTCACCGGCAAGAAATAAATCTTGTCCGCCACCCCTTCAGAAGTTTGTACGGTCGCAATATTCGGATTGATCAGGATCGTTTCGATACCTTCTTCCTTCAAAG
>JBOFCW010000092.1:0-1528 GCA_051646395.1 Bacteroidales bacterium | reverse complement strand
TGTTCTTCCTGGAGTTATTGATCACTCTGATTACGAATTCGCGACCACCTCTTAATGGTATGACAACTTCGTCAAACAATGGACGACCCAGCGAATAAACAGGATTACCCGGACAAACCTGATAAAATCCCATCGCATTTAAAATATACCAGGCAGACATTTGTCCGCAGTCTTCATTTCCGGACAAACCGTCGACCTGATCTGAATACTGTCCGTATAACACACTATCCACCAGCTGTTGGGTTTTATAGGGCTGACCTACATAATTATACAAATGAATGATGTGGTGGCTCGGTTCGTTGCCATGAGCATACTGACCGATCAGTCCGGAGATATCGACCGACGTATTTTCTCCCTCCAAAGCCGATTCTTCGGTAAAAAGGGAATCCAATTTGGCTACAAAACCATCCTTACCCCCCATTAGACGAATCAAACCCGGCACGTCGTGCTGAACAGACCAGGTCCATTGCCAGGCAGTGCCCTCACAATAATCGTCGTTGCGATGTGAAGAAGAGCGGGGATGAAAGGGAGTACGCCATGCGCCGTTCGAATCTACACCTCTCATAAACCGTGTTTCTGTGTCGAAATAGCGTTCGTATGATTTAGAGAGAGAGGCAAACTTGAGCGCATTCTCCTGATCTCCTAATTTTTCGGCGAAAGCAGAAACACACCAGTCATTGTATGCGTATTCCATTGCTTTGGCTACGGATTCATGCTCCAGATCACAGGGGATGTAACCTAATTCATTTTTGTAGTACTTTGATTTCGGAACCAGATGAGGTAAAACCGCGGGTGGACAAACAATATTGGTGGTATCATAATTGGCAACCTTCAGGCATGCCTCATATGCGGCTGCTACATCGAAATCCCGCTCTCCTTTCATATATGCGTCAACTAGAACCGGAACAGCATGATAGCCGATCATAGTAGCCGTATAATTGGAAGCAAGATCCCACATGGGCAATAAACCACCCTCTTTGTGTTTTAAAATCAACGACCGTACAAAAGCGTTATTCAATTCAGGATCTACAATCGATAAAAGAGGATGAAAACCCCGGTAAGTATCCCATAAAGAAAAAACCGTATATAATGGATCCGTTACCGAACACTGATGGATTTGCTGATCCATACCCCTATACCGGCCATCCGTATCGGCAAAAAGATTAGGAGAGATAGCAGTGTGATAGAGTGCGGTATAGAAAATGTTTTTCTGAGTTTCATCTCCGGTCTTAATTTTAATTTTGCTCAAATGGGTATTCCATGCATGATAGGCATCTTTTTTTATCCTTTCAAAATCCCAATCCGGAATTTCGGCTTCTACATTTTGTTGAGCTCCCTGCATATCAACAGCAGAAATGCCCACTTTTACGTATACCTGTTCATTATTTTGGGTTTTAAAGCGTAACAATGCTTTTGCCATTGGCAAACGGGGTGAGCCCGGATCCAGAGAAGCGGAATCGGTAACCAACTGATACGTGAAAGGCTTTGAAAATTTGGCATAAAAGCTGATGTATTGATCAAACGCCCA
>JBOFCW010000030.1:0-3636 GCA_051646395.1 Bacteroidales bacterium | reverse complement strand
TATTCGATGATCGTGGAGGCAAGTATCGATAAGATTAATCCGGTGATGTTTCTCTATTTCCTGATCAACGGGATCCTGATTTTATTCACCTATCTGTTGATTTTCATTCTGGAGAAAACCCTCGGATTCACGTCGAATGTAACGTTGGTCGAACTATCCAATATCAATGCGCCGTTGTTACGTCGTCTTTCGGAAGAGTGCCCGGGTACGTTTCAGCATTCGTTGCAACTTTCGAATCTTTGTGCTCAGGCTGCCCGTCGGATCGGTGCCAACGTTCAGTTGGTGCGTACCGGAGCTTTATATCACGACGTGGGCAAACTCCAGAATCCGTCATTCTTTACCGAAAATCAGCTGGATATCAATCCGCATGAAAAACTGACCATCGAACAAAGCATCGGCATCATCAAGCAACACGTCAGCGACGGACTGAAGTTGGCACAGAAAGAGAAACTGCCCGCAGAGATCACCGCATTTATCGCGACTCATCACGGGGCGGGCACGCTCAAATACTTTTACAACAAATGGCGTAATGAACATCCGGATGAACCGGTCAACGAAAGTATCTTCCATTACCCGGGTCCCAATCCGAAAACCAAGGAACAGGCTTTACTGATGATGGCCGATAGCATCGAGGCAGCTTCACGCAGTCTGAAAGAATATAACGATGAATCTTTTGCCAATCTGGTCAACAAACTTATCGATACCCAGATCAGCGAAGGGATGTTTAATGACACTCCCCTTACGTTTCGCGACGTTAAAATGATTAAGGAGGTTTTTATCGAACGCCTTAAAACGATGTATCATTCGCGGATTAGTTATCCGGAACTGAAAAGTAGCGAGAAAACTGAAAAAACAGAGCAGAAATAAGCAACCTGCGTTTATAGTATATTTATAAATAAACCGCTTCGGATGCCTGTTTTTTTATTAAATTTGGGCGCTGAAAATCACAGAACTAAAATTAAATACAGATGAAGAAAAAAGCGCTTTTGCTGATCCTCGACGGTTGGGGTGAAGGCAACAAATCAAAAGCAGACGTGATCTCAAGTACACCAACTCCATATTGGAGTTCTTTGCTTGAAAACTATCCGCACTCACAACTTCAGACAAGCGGTGTAAACGTAGGTTTGCCTGACGGACAGATGGGTAACTCGGAAGTAGGTCACCTGAATATCGGCGCAGGTCGCGTGGTTTACCAGGATTTGGTAAAAATCAACATGGCATGTTCGGACAATTCCATCATGGAAAACAAAGAGGTGAAAGCCGCTTTCGAATATGCTAAAGCAAACGGAAAACAAGTTCACTTCATGGGACTGGTTTCTAACGGAGGAGTACACTCTTCGATGGATCACCTGTTCAAACTATTAGATATCTCTAAAGATTTCGGTATTGAGAAAACATTCGTTCATGCTTTCATGGACGGACGTGATACGGACCCGAAAAGCGGTCTGGGCTTCATCAAAGACCTTGAAGGTCATATGGCGAAATCGACAGGAAAGATCGCATCGATCGTTGGTCGTTTCTATGCGATGGACCGCGACAAACGCTGGGAGCGCGTAAAAGTAGCTTACGACCTGTTGGTGAAAGGGGAAGGTAAAAAATCGCAGGCGATGGTACAGGCGATGGAAGAATCGTATGCTGAAGATATCACAGACGAATTCATCAAACCAATCGTTCAGGTTGACGAAGCAGGTAACCCTGTCGGTACGATCCAGAACGGCGATATGGTAATTTTCTTCAACTACCGTAACGACCGTGCGAAAGAGCTTACCATGGTACTGACACAGGAAAACATGCCTGAATTCGACATGCATACCCTGCCGCTTTACTACTGCACAATGACTCCTTACGACTCTAAATTCGTTGGTTTGCACATCCTTTTCGACAAAGAAAATGTTGTTAACACCTTGGGTGAGGTCGTTTCGAACGCAGGATTAAGCCAGCTTCGCATCGCTGAGACAGAAAAATACGCGCACGTAACATTCTTCTTCAACGGTGGCCGCGAATCGGAATACACAAATGAAGAGCGTATCCTGATCCCTTCTCCGAAAGTTGCCACTTACGATTTGCAGCCGGAAATGAGTGCATTCGAAGTGAAAGACGCATTGGTTGCTGCGATCAACACGCAGAAATATGATTTCATTGCTTGTAACTTCGCTAATGGCGACATGGTAGGTCACACTGGTATCTACGAGGCAATCCAGAAAGCGATCGGAGCGATCGACATCTGTCTGCACGACGTTGTTGAAGCTGCCAAAGCAAACGGTTATGACGTTTTGATCACAGCAGACCACGGTAACGCGGACAATGCGGTGAATGAAAACGGTACGCCAAACACAGCTCACTCTTTAAACCCGGTTCCTTTTGTATATGTTAGCGATGACAAAAATGCAAAAGTAAAAAACGGTAAGTTGGCTGACATCGCACCGACAATCCTACACATCCTGAACGTTGCCGTTCCGACAGAAATGACTGGTGACGACCTGATCGAAGGATAATCCAACAGATTCTTTACAGAACAAAATCACAGGTTACCGACCTGATATAAAAAACGCGGCTCCGGTTTATGGAGTCGCGTTTTTTGCGTTCTATGAAGCAGAGCTTTCATTTAGCAGGTTGTTGTTGCGTGATGCAATGGATCATTCCCCCTTCCGCATATACATTTTGGGCCAAAATCCCGACGACCTTCCGGTCGGGATAAATCTCCCGGATCAGATCGAGGGCAATGGTATCATTGGGATCATCATAAACCGGCACAAGCACAAGGCCGTTTGTTATGTAATAATTGACATACGAGGCTCTTTCCCCCGTATTTTTGCCATAAGTCGTGACGACATTGTTTTTCGTCAGAGGCAACCGGATGTACTGGTAATCTTTTCCATCGGGCGTTTTAACCGAATAGAGATAATTGATATCGCTCTGCGGCAGTTCCCAGTAACTCAAATCCTCTTTCGACATGGTTATGATCGTATTGCCGTCGGGAGTAAAACGGGCAAAACCATCAACGTGCATATCCGTGATGCCAACCCTTGCCCCTTTAAGCCAGATAAAATCGGATACGCCGAGGTAGGTCCGAAAATCATTTTCGACATCCTTTCGTGTCTTCCCCGGATTACGGTCCGGATTCAGAATAGAACTTTCAGTCAGAATAATTGCACCCCTGGCGCTAAATTCATACGCACCACCCTCTACGATAAGCTTATTTTGCAGGTTGATAAAAGGAAGTTTCAGAGCGCCTGCTACGTCTGCCGGAATCTGTTTGTCATAGCCGTATTCGAACTTATCGCCCCAACCGTTGAAACCCCATCCTTCCACATGCAGGTTGCCGGTTTGATCGAAAACGAATATCGGGCCATTATCTCTTACCCAAACCCCATTGGTTTTGAAAAGGTAAAAAAGAACATTCTCCAGGCTGATATCATTCTGCTTCAACTGATCTGTAATTAACGCTTTGTGCGCCGCATCATAAGCAATCAGATGTACCTTGCCTACCTGAACCAGTTCGCGGGTCATGGCAATCCATGTCGGATACAACTGCTCGGCATATTTCTTTCCATATTGATACGGCTGTGGCCATTGTAACCAGGTGCCTTCATGCGGATCGCTTTCGATGGGCATCCGGTAGGTTGTTTCCGGAGG
>JBOFCW010000025.1:0-7034 GCA_051646395.1 Bacteroidales bacterium | reverse complement strand
TCATTCAGTACCAGTTGTTCTTTTTGAAGCAGAAGCGCCGCAATATCCGGGTTTTGATAGAAATGCTCTTTCAGTTGTTCGTCGATCGTCTGATACATCCAGTACTTGGATTGTTGTTGTCTCTTATACCGGAAGTAGTCATTACTGCGCACATAGGCTTCATATTCGTCGATCATGTCGAATATATCTTTGATTCCGGTGCCGAAGTATCCCGAATAGGTCATTACTTTTGGTTGCCAGCCCGATTCTGCAGGAGGGAAGAGATGAAGTGCATTTCTGAACTGACCTGCTGCTAATCTGGCTTTTTCTACATTATTTCCATCCGCTTTGTTAATGACAATCCCATCGGCCATCTCCATGATTCCCCGTTTGATACCCTGCAATTCGTCGCCTGTTCCGGCCAGCTGTATCAGCAAGAAAAAATCCACCATTGAATGCACTGCTGTTTCCGATTGTCCTACCCCTACTGTTTCGACGAATATCGAATCGAAGCCGGCAGCTTCGCAGAGCACAATCGTTTCGCGTGTTTTGCGGGCAACCCCTCCAAGGGATCCTGCAGATGGTGAAGGGCGGATGAATACGTTGGGTTGTATAGCCAGTTGTTCCATTCGGGTTTTGTCACCCAGAATGCTTCCTTTGGAGCGTTCACTGCTCGGGTCGATAGCCAGGACAGCCAGCTTTTTTCCTTTTTTCGTCAGGTGCATCCCGAAAGAATCGATCGAGGTGCTCTTTCCTGCACCGGGAACACCCGTAATGCCGATCCGGAATGAGTTTCCCGCGTGCGGTAAACACTTCTCTATCACTTCCTGGGCCAGGGCGAAATGCTCGGGCAATGTGCTTTCGATGAGTGTGACAGCCTGACTCAGGATTGTTATATCTCCTTTCAGGATGCCTGCTACATATTCATTTGCCGTATAAACCGGTTTTTTGTTTTTGCGTCGTTGACTCAGGTAGGGATTTACGGATGGAGGAGTGGAGACCCCTTTGTTGACCGTCAGGCCAATATATTGCTCGTCGTTTTCGACGTGGTGATGATGATCTGAATGCTGTTTCATGGATGAATTCAAATGAAAAAAATGTGATGACCGAAATCGGAATGATCTTACAATGCTATAAAAATCATTACTGAATTTTAGCCTGCAAACGAATTGTCATATTTGAACGTTTCGGATCGTTGTTGATCAAAACAATGTGATTAGTAAGGTTACGTTGCGTTGCTTTTTGCGAATCGCACGTAATTTTCAAGTCTGCGCTTTTGCCCGGTTGAATGGTGTTTTTGCTCATTTCGCAGTCAAAAGCCCGATTCTCATTTTTTACTTTGCGGATAATCAATGGTGTTTTACCGTTATTGGTAACCGTAAGTGTTTTTGTGATTTTCTTTTCTACTGTTCCGAAGTTCAACTCACGGCTTGCAAGTGTGATTACAGGAGCTTCTGCTTTTTCTGCCGCGCTCATTTTGCTGAAATCTTCGCGGATATCGGCAGAGATGGAAATGATATTGTCGGGAACTGTTTTTTTATCAGTCCCCAACAATACATGAAAATTATCTTTTCGCATTCCCCAGTCTTTTATTTTCTCTGGTAAATAAGTCACCTGAATCTTTCCCTCGCTATTGGCCGGTATTACAGCCGGAGAGGCTGTAACGGTAATATGCTTGGGGACATTAGAAAAAAAAAGTGGTAAAGGTTGATTTGTAGGATTGTATACGTCGATAACCTCTGTTTTCGATACGTTCGGATACATATCGAAAAAAGGGATGTACTTCGTTTTCAGATGTAAATCACCGATTACTTTCGGATAATTGTTTTCCTTTTTAGGAACCGAAGCTGTTACGTTCCCTTTGATAATCAATGTTGTCTTTTCTGGATCCGTATTGGCAAAAACATAAACCGTTTTCTGGAATACGCCCGGACGTCCTTGTGCATTGTAGGTTACCTTGATAACCCCTTTTTTGCCCGGAGCGATGGGTTCTTTCGGATAATCCGGAGTCGTACATCCGCAAGAGGCTGCTGTGCGCGTAATCAACAAAGGAGCATTTCCTGTATTGGTAAACTCGAATTCAGTCGTAACCTTTCCTTTTTCTTCAGCGAAATTACCGAAATCATGGGTGGTTTGTTTGAAAGTGATCACCGCTTTCTTCTCTTGTGAAAAGCAGCTTAGCATTACAAGCATCAGGCATGTTGCTAATGAGATGGTTTTTTTCATTTGGATATAATTTTATTTTGTAGCATTGCTCAGGATGTCATTCTTATGCTTTTTATTGAAAATTCAAACGAGGGAATGAATCGTGGATATGCGACTCAAATCGTTCTTTACAAAGTTGTTGAATGACATTTATTATAACGGTTTTTATCAGATTTTGTTTAATCAACTAAGCAAAAGTAAAGAAAATCTTTAATAAGCAAGGGACAAAACCTTGCGGTATTGTCCCTTCATTTTTATTTGGAAAACTTTCTGTAGCAAAGGCAACAAAAAAGTTGACATATTACAGTTGTGCAAGTTCCATGATCTTATCGACAGCCATTGTCAGACCATCCGGATTTTTACCACCGGCCTGCGCGAAATGTGCCTGACCGCCGCCGCCACCCTGAATCAGTTTGGCTGCTTCGCGAACCAGTTGAGAGGCATTCAGGCCTGCTGCAACCATATCGTCGCTCAGCATAACGGTAAGAAGTGGTTTGCCTGCGTCGTGTGTACCCGCAACGAAAAACAGTTTTTCAGTTACCTGTCCGCGAAGCTGGAAAGCAATGTTCTTAACTGCGTCTGCAGGAGTTTCTGCAATCAGGCGGATCACTGTGATGCCATTGATGATTTCTGCGTTTTTCAGCAAAGTATCTTTGATGGCAGCCTGTTTCTCTTTAGCAAACTCTTCCAGTTGCTTTTTCAGATCTGCATCTTCCTCGATCATTTTACGGATTGCCGCACCCAGGTTCGGTACATTATTGAATAGCCCTTTGATCTCTTTTAGCATATCCTGCTGCAGGTCAACAAGCTCTTCCGCTTTCTCTGCCGTTACTGCTTCGATACGACGTACACCTGCTGCTACAGAACTTTCCGAAACAATACGGATCATACCGATCGTCCCTGTCGCGCTAACATGTGTTCCACCGCATAGTTCTACAGATTCGCCGTATTTGATTACGCGTACTTCGTCGCCATATTTTTCGCCAAACAAAGCCATCGCACCCAATTCGCGGGCCTGATCGATCGGCATTGTGCGGAACTCTTCCAGCATTACATTTGCACGGATCATTTTGTTTGCCAGTTTTTCTACCTGACGCAACTCCTCTTCACTTACTTTCTGGAAGTGAGAGAAGTCGAAACGAAGTGATTCCGGGCTTACCAATGAACCTTTTTGTTCTACATGTGATCCCAGTACCTCACGCAAAGCAGCATGCAATAAGTGAGTAGCCGAGTGATTACAAGCTGTCGCCTGACGGGCTTCTTCATTGATGCGTGCTACGAAAGTAGCGGTCACATCATCCGGTAGCTGCGTCGCGATATGTACTGAAAGATTGTTTTCTTTCTTTGTATTGATAATCTGGATTGTCTCGTTGTCATTAGCCAGTACACCCGTGTCACCTACCTGACCTCCGCTTTCTGCATAGAATGGCGTTTTATCAAGGACAATCTGATAAAGCGTCTGGTTTTTCTGTTTGATCTGGCGATAACGCAAAATTTCAGATTCGCAAGAAGTTTCGTCATAACCGACAAATACAGGCTCTCCCTCTTTTACGGTGATCCAGTCGCCGGTTTCGATGGCAGCAGCGTTACGTGCGCGTTCCTTTTGTTCCTGCATGTGTTTGTTGAAACCTTCGATGTCAACAGTCATTCCGTTTTCACGAAGAATCAGTTCAGTCAGGTCAAGAGGGAAACCATACGTATCATACAGCACAAAGGCGATTTTTCCGTCAACAACGTTTTTGCCTTCTGCTTTTGTTTCGCTCATCACTTTCTCTAGCATCTTGATGCCGGTTTCGAGTGTGCGCAAGAAAGATTCCTCCTCTTCTTTGATCACTTTCATGATCAGCTCTTTTTGAGCAATCAATTCCGGATAAGCATCGCCCATCGTGTCGATCAAAACCGGAATCAGTTTATACATAAATGCTTTTTGCTGTCCAAGGTATGTATAACCGTATCGAACAGCACGTCTCAGTATACGGCGGATCACATAACCGGCTTTCGCATTTGAAGGCAACTGCCCGTCGGTGATTGAGAAAGCGATTGTGCGGATGTGGTCGGCGATTACGCGCATTGCGATATTTTCAGCTTCGTTTTCGCCATATTTCACACCACCCATTTCTGCGATCACACGGATAATCGGCTGGAATACGTCTGTGTCGTAGTTGGACGTTTTACCCTGGATAGCCATACAAAGACGTTCGAATCCCATTCCGGTATCGATAACTTTTGCCGGAAGACCTTCCAATGAGCTGTCTGCCTTGCGATTGTATTGCATGAATACAAGGTTCCATATTTCAATTACCTGCGGATGGCTCTCATTAACCAATGAGCGACCGTCAACGGCTGCACGCTCTGCATCCGAACGAAGGTCGATGTGAACTTCCGAACAAGGTCCGCATGGTCCTGTATCACCCATTTCCCAGAAATTGTCTTTCCGGTTTCCGTTGATAATATGATCGGCAGGAAGGTGTTTTTCCCAGATAGCAGCTGCCTCATCATCACGTTCAAGCCCTTCGGGAGCATAGCCTTCGAATACGGTTGCATAAAGGCGATCCGGATTCAGTTTCAATACATCCACAAGGTATTCCCACGCCCAGTCGATCGCTTCTTGTTTGAAGTAGTCGCCAAACGACCAGTTACCCAACATTTCGAACATGGTGTGATGATAAGTATCCAAACCTACCTCTTCCAGGTCGTTGTGTTTCCCGCTTACGCGAAGACATTTCTGAGAGTCGGCCACACGAGGATATTTGATGGGGGCATTCCCTAAGATGATGTCTTTGAACTGGTTCATACCGGCATTGGTAAACATCAGTGTAGGGTCGTCTTTAATCACCATCGGAGCCGAAGGCACGATCTGATGTTGTTTCGACGCAAAGAATTGCTTGAAGGATTCTCTGATTTCTTTTGCAGTCAGCATATTGTTTATGTTAATTGAATTATATAATCTAAATGTATCGCCCTTTCCGATAATCCCTTACGGTTTTCGGGCTTCTATTAATAAACTGAAAAACAGTTTGCAAAAATAACTCAAAATATTATTTTTGTCGTAACGGGAGGCTGAAAAATATCGATCAACATCGTGAAGATAAGGAATAATTAACCTCTTTGTTTATTCATCCGTGCTTAAGATAGACTTTACTTTATTGCATATTTCTGTCGGCTAAGAATACTTCATTCAATGAGTAAAAAAGCTTTTTACCGATATAATCCCCATACAGATAATTATGAACGTGTTTACCTATCGGCTAGACAGCGTTTCTTTCTGGTATTGAGACATCTTGTTACCGGTATCGTGATCGGTGCCGGCGTATTCGTACTTCTTGTCAGGCTCTTTGGGTCGCCTACCGAACGGCAGATGGCCAAAGATCAGGCTCTTTTGCTGAAACAATACGACGTCCTTTCCCGCCGTCTTGATGAGGCTCTGCTTGTTTTGGATGACATCCGGCAGAGGGATGATAATCTGTATCGCGTTATTTTACAAGGCGAGCCGATCGCTTCTCAAACACGTAAGGCCGCATTTGAGAACAGCAAGCGTTATGAAGAGCTGTTTACAATGCCGGATGCGAAACTGGTTGTTTCTACTACACAGAAAATGGACTTGCTCGCCCGTCAGCTGTATATTCAGTCTACGTCGCTCGATGAGATTGTTGATCTGGGAAAGACTCACGAAGATAAGATCCGGAAAATTCCGGCCATCCAGCCGGTACTCAATAAAAACCTCAAACACACCGCATCCGGCTACGGCTGGCGTGTCGATCCGGTTTATAAGACCCGCCGTTTTCATGAGGGAATGGACTTTTCGGCAGCAATCGGGACTCCTGTTTTTGCAACCGGAGATGGGGTCGTGCTCAAAGCCGGTTGGCAACAAGGCTACGGTAATACCATTGAGATCGATCACGGATATGGCTATAAGACAGTTTATGCACATTTGAATAAAGTCAAAACCAGAAAGGGAGTTAAGATCACCCGGGGTGATGAAATAGGAGAAGTTGGGAATACCGGAAAATCCACCGGGCCGCATCTGCATTATGAGGTGCGACTTAAAGGCAAACCAATGAATCCGGCAAACTATTATTTCCTCGATTTAACGCCCGACGAGTATGACGCGATGATACAGATATCTTCAAATATGGGACAAGTAATGGATTAAATGAAGCGGCTATCTTCTTTTTATGTAACTTTACATTCACTAATAAGTGACTTCATGGAACAACAGGATACAGATAAATTATATTATTCAATCAGCGAGGTTGCATCACGCTTCAAACTGAATGAGTCGACTCTTCGCTTTTGGGAGAAGGAATTTGATATTATTTCTCCCCGCAAAACGGCTAGCGGAACCCGTTTTTATACCAAAGAGGATATAAACAATGTGGCTCTTATCTATCATTTGCTGAAAGAAAAAGGGATGACTCTGGTTGGAGCAAAGAAAAAAATCAAAGAAAATAAAGATTCTACCGTTAAGAATCACGAGATCGTTGCACGTCTGAAAGAGATTCGTGCCGAACTGATTGCGATTCAGGAGCAGTTGGGATAATCTTTTTGCCGGTAGTTTCGTTTCCTTATTTATTCTTCTATGGGATGCCCGTTACGTAAAGTGACGTGCATCCCATTTTTAGTTTGTCTGGTATGGAAGTTAATTGCGTGATGTGAGCCATGAATGCCTTTGGACTGAATCGTTAGTTTATGCGACCCAAACATATTTTTTCTGCTGAGTAAAGTTTCCGTCTCTCGTTGAAATCCGCCCCGTCTCTCGTTGAAATCCGCCCCGTCTCTCGTTGAAATCCGCCCCGTCTCTCGTTGAAATCCGATCCGTCTCTCGTTGAAATCCGATCCGTCTCTCGTTG
>JBOFCW010000015.1:0-4286 GCA_051646395.1 Bacteroidales bacterium | reverse complement strand
TCATTCAATGAGATCCAGAAATACCTTGAGTCTGCAGGTTTCGAAATTGTTAGTGCGGAATTCGAACGTATTCCAAACGACACAAAAGATCTTACGGATGAGCAACGTGTTCAATTTGAAAAAATGATCGACAAAATCGAAGATGATGAAGACGTTCAAAACGTTTATCACAACGCGAAAGAGTCTGAATCAGATGAAGACGAAGAGTAACACACTTAACTGATAACAGGGCTGTCCGAAAACGAAAACTTTCCGGATAGCCCTTTTTTTTAACTTTGTGACCTTACCTACTTGCTATATTTACAGAGTATGGAAAAAACTGAACTAGTCCTGATCCGAATCACCGGTGCTGACAAACCGGGTGTAACGGCCACTCTTACCGAGGTCCTGGCTAATCACAATGCTTTTATCCTCGATATCGGTCAGGCCGATATACACCGTACACTTTGTCTGGGAATCCTATTTAAAACAACAAGCCAGAAGTTTGCTGATATAATGAAAGAGCTCTTGCTCAAATCCTATGAGCTGGGAGTTACCATTAAATTTGCTCCTATCACCGAGGACGATTACAATCGCTGGGTGAATATGCAGGGGAAAAATCGTTATATCATCACACTTATCGGTCGCGAACTCACTGCCCGTATGGTAACGGAAGTAACCAAGGTCATTGCCGAACAAGATCTGAATATCGATATGATTCAACGTCTCACAGGACGTATACCTTTGAATATCGACGAACGCCAAAGTCGTTCCTGTATCGAATTCTCTGTGCGTGGCAATCCGCTTAGTCTCGAGACTATGCAGGGGCAGTTTATGGAACTATCTTCCCGCATGGGTATTGATATTTCATTCCAGCTGGATGATATGTACCGCCGTTCCCGCCGTTTGATTTGTTTTGATATGGATTCTACACTCATCGAAACCGAAGTGATTGACGAATTAGCCGATAAGGCGGGTGTAGGCGAACAGGTTCGTGCCATTACCGAATCGGCAATGCGTGGCGAGATCGATTTCACCGAAAGTTTTCTCAAACGTATCTCCCTGCTGAAAGGATTAGATATTTCAGTGATGCAGGAAATTGCTGAATCACTACCAATATCCGAAGGGCTTGAACGCTTGATGAAAACATTGAAACGTGTAGGCTTTAAAGTTGCTATCCTTTCCGGGGGATTCACCTATTTCGGTAATTATCTGAAAGAAAAATATGGTATGGACTATGTTTTCGCAAACGAACTTGAAGTAAAAGACGGAAAACTCACCGGACGTCATATTGGCGAAATTGTAGATGGTCGAAAAAAAGCGGAATTACTCAAGCAGTTAGCCGAAATCGAAAATGTAGATATTGCACAAACAATTGCTGTTGGCGATGGAGCCAATGATCTGCCGATGCTTGCAACGGCTGGTTTAGGTATTGCTTATCATGCAAAACCGAAGGTGAAAGAAAGCGCCGGACAATCAATTTCCAATGTAGGTATTGATGGCGTACTCTATTTCTTAGGATTTAAAGACTCTTATTTGGACTCCGAAGAACAATAATTAATCCCGCAGCCACCTGTTTAACTTTTTTAAACACAGATTGCAGTTTGATTGATTTTTGGACAATAAATAACAGTTTGATCATAAAAAGAGGAGAAGTTAAAACGATAATGTTTTTTCTTCTCTTTTTTTGTTACATCAGACCGATCTCAGACAAGCAGATCGTCAAATCGGTCCCGATAATTTTTTCTCTAAAAAGTTGCATGGGATCGTTTTTTCTCTACATTTGCTCCCAACATTAACACTTAACCCTTATGGACATAAATCAAATTTTAGCCTCTTTGGAAGCTAAGCATCCAGGAGAACATGAATATCTTCAAGCCGTGAAAGAAGTACTTTTATCTATTGAAGACGTATACAACCAACACCCTGAATTCGAAAGCATTGGTCTGATCGAACGTTTAGTTGAGCCGGATCGTATTATTTCATTCAAAGTGCCTTGGGTAGACGACAAAGGAAAAGTACAGGTTAATCTGGGCTACCGCGTTCAGTTCAATAACGCGATCGGGCCTTACAAAGGGGGACTTCGTTTCCACCCGTCTGTAAATTTATCCATTCTTAAATTTTTAGGATTCGAGCAAACATTCAAAAATGCCCTTACAACTCTTCCTATGGGAGGTGGCAAAGGTGGATCCGACTTCAATATCAAAGGAAAATCCAATGCGGAAATCATGCGCTTCTGTCAGGCTTTCATGCTTGAGTTATGGAGACACGTAGGTCCGGATCGCGACGTTCCTGCAGGCGATATCGGTGTAGGTGCCAGAGAAATTGGCTACCTGTATGGGATGTATCGCAAACTGACAATCGAAAACACAGGAACATTCACAGGTAAAGGTCTCGAATACGGCGGATCATTGATTCGTCCCGAAGCAACAGGTTTCGGCGCACTTTACTTCACAAAAAGTATGCTTTCTACAAAAGGTATCGATTTCAAAGGAAAAACAGTTGCTATCTCAGGCTTCGGTAATGTTGCATGGGGTGCAGCAATCAAAGCAACCGAATTAGGCGCAAAAGTAGTTACTATATCAGGTCCTGACGGATATATCTATGATCCGGATGGTATCGAAGGCGAAAAAATCGAATACATGCTTGACCTTCGTTCAAGTGGCGAGGACATCGTATCTCCTTATGCTGACCGCTTTCCGAATGCAAAATTCGTAGCAGGCAAAAAACCATGGGAGGTAAAAGTAGATATCGCATTACCTTGTGCTACTCAGAATGAGGTGAACGAAGCCGATGCAAAACAATTAATTGCTAACGGAATTATCTGTGTTGCCGAAGTATCAAATATGGGATGTACACCTGAAGCTATTGATCAGTTCATTATCAACCGCATCATGTACGGACCGGGCAAAGCAGTCAATGCCGGTGGTGTAGCAACTTCAGGACTTGAAATGTCACAAAATGCTATGCACATCAGCTGGACAGCCGAAGAAGTAGATGAGAGATTAAAACAAATCATGGAGAATATCCACCAACAGTGCGTTACATACGGAACTGAAAAAGATGGATACATCAACTACATGAAAGGTGCCAACGTAGCCGGCTTTATGAAAGTAGCACGCGCTATGCTAGCTCAGGGTGTCGTTTAGTCAATAATCACATATCACAGTTTTTTTTAGGATTATCCGGAATTAAAAAGCCGGATAATCCTTTTTTCATATCTACCCTTCTTTTGTTGATACGTTAAGCCGTCTCTTCTGCATAAACGTTAAATCGCTTAAGCGCTTTTACAATTAAGCAAAAGCGAAGCGCTCTTGTACATTCAAACAAACAACCGTTTCAAAACCAACCATTCCACAAATGAATTGATCCGAATAATCCTGTTTTTTGTTTTGTGTCGCTGAAAAGTAGAGACGATACATGTATCGTCTTTAGCTGCAAACAACGCGATATCAACACATTAAACAACATAATTCTTAAAACGCCAATTTAAATTTGGTTTGTGCTGTTGTAGTGCAGATTCTGGAATAAGACGATATGTATATCGTCTCTACTTGCTACATCAATCAATAACCTTAATTGAGGTGAAGGTTTCCAATCTGCCTTTCAATCCGCGTTAATCCGCGAAATCGATAGATTATTTTTAGATGATTCTATTATTGATTGTAAAGATCCAAGCGTCTTCGTTTGAGATCTGCCAATCAGGAATAGATTCATTGAAGCGGTAGCTTCAGGCGAAAGCCCAAAATAATCTATAAAATCCGCGTGAACGATGCCTTTTTGCAGTTCAAAGAGTAACTCCACTAACGAGCACAGCGAGTTAAACTCCGATCCACCTCCTTACCCAACTCGTCGACGACCATCAGAGTAAACGCCTCCTTAACCCCTCTTAACTCCTGTAAAATATTTATCTTCTGCCTTTCAAATTGAGAAAATAGATATAATCAGGTTATTGATTGCATGATTGATTCATGAGAAGAAGAGTCCATAGCATTTGCAAAACGATATGAGCGAAGATTCGAAATGAATCAATCATAGAACTGATTGCAAAACAGATCGGCAGATCAATCAATAACCTTAATAGAGGTGCGGTATTTTAATCAGCGTAAATCCGTACCTTTCACTTTTCACTGTTATTTGTTCATTCTTATTTGTTCACTGCTATTTGTTCATTGATCTCACCTCTGTCAGCATTATTTAGGATATTTATTCAAGCATAATCAAAGCAATCTTACTATATTTGCGATATTTTTAAATCAAACAAAAAGCTAAAGTTTTATGATAGTCATTGGTATTGCCGGAGGTAC
>JBOFCW010000014.1:0-12033 GCA_051646395.1 Bacteroidales bacterium | reverse complement strand
TAAGCCTGACAACGCCGATGGTACTGCGTATAGTGGGAGAGTAGGTAGCCGCCGTTTTCAAAGAAAGTCTGTTGAGTATTACTCGACAGACTTTCTTGTTTTATACAGAAACCCGTTGAGTTCGCTCAGCGGGTTTTTTGTTTTATACTGAAGCCCGTTAATCAATTCGATTGATTAACGGGCTTCTTTTGTTTATTTCGTAAAGAAGATTACTTTTATTCAGTAGATAAGGATTCGATAATCAAATTATAGGAGCCATCAAATATATGAGTATTTTAGAGTATTGATTTAAAAAATAAAGAATAACGAGATGTCAAATATTTATGAAACCAGGGACAAGCTTAGGATATTATTTTTTCTGATAGCTATCGGTTTGGTCGGAATTTTTCTTTACATATCCAATTCATTGATGGAGTCTCTAGAAGAAGAGGAGAGGAGTAAAATGGAAATATGGGCGGAAGCAACACGGCAGCTAGCCGGAGATAGCCAGGATTCTGACATGAGCCTTGTTTTGAAGGTAATTCAGAGTAATACCACAATTCCCGTTGTCATTCTAGATGATCAGGGTGAATTATTATGGAATTTGAATTTTGATATTGCGGGGAAAGATACGATCAGCTACTTAAATCATAAAATAGAAAATCTTCGACAGCGCAATAATGTGATTGAGGTTATAATTACGGAAGATATGCGACAATATTTGTACTATGATGATTCGGTTCTTTTAAAACAATTGTCATACTACCCATATATCCAGCTAATTATTTTATTATTATTTATTGTAATCTCCTTCTTTGCCTTCTCAAGTACAAAAAAGGCAGAACAGAATCGGGTGTGGGTTGGTCTGTCGAAAGAAACAGCCCATCAATTGGGTACGCCTATTTCTTCATTAATGGCTTGGATTGAATATTTGAGATATGCAGAAGTGACACCCGAAGTTCTTGACGATATGGATAAGGATGTCATAAGGTTAAATACCATCGCAGACCGATTTTCAAAGATCGGATCACAACCGAAATTAGAGAAGATTAATCTGAATAATAGCTTGAATGAATCTGTCAACTATCTTAGAAAAAGAGTCTCTTCCAAAATTGAATTGATTCTGGACATGCCGGAATATTCGATTGAAGTCATGGCCTCACGACCACTTTTCGAATGGGTAATCGAGAATTTGTGTAAAAATTCTGTAGATGCTACCAATGGAATCGGAGAAATAGAATTCCGGTTATTTACAGAACCGGAACTTGTTGTTCTTGAAGTGAAGGATAATGGTAAAGGTATTCCAAAAAACAAATTCAAAACTATATTCAATCCGGGATATACCACAAAGAAAAGAGGTTGGGGATTAGGGTTGACTTTGGTTAAACGCATCATAGAAGAATATCATCATGGAAAGATTTTTGTAAAGGAATCGTTTCCTAATAAAGCTACGATTATTCGTATCGAACTTCCGGTATGACATACCATTGATGAATGTGTTTTATATCGTTCTCAGGGTGTTTACATCAATTTATATCCAGTCAATTATTCGAATATATTTAATGTTTTTGATGTAATCTGACGAATGAAATCTTAATTCATTAGGATGTTTCGGCGTAAATTGCGAAATTTGGACTCCATCTTCAAAAAGAAAAGAAAACAGTAGCGGGTATAATTATTTTTTATACCTTTGCACGGAATTAACGTCAATGCACCTTGGGAAAATTTGATTTATACAAAATACCGTTGAAGACGATGGCTTTAGGAACTCATCAATATGAGTTTCACTTAGACAATGTGTTCTTCAAGAATATCGACGGGACAGAGTTTCAAAAAGGAGACGTCAAAGTCCTGCTGACCGTGACAAAAACTGCTCTTACACACGAGTTTAATTTTAAATTCGAAGGTGTAGTGCAAGTTCCTTGCGATAGATGTCTGGATGATATGGATCAACTGATATCTACCCAAAGTAGATTGTTTGTCAAATTAGGTAAAGAATATTCAGAAGAGAGCGACGAGATCGTAATCATTCCGGAAGATGAAGGCGAAATCAATTTGGCCTGGTTCCTGTATGAATTTATCGCGTTAGCTATTCCGATGAAACATATTCATGCTCCAGGGAAGTGCAATAAGACGATGTCATCCAAGTTGCATAAGCATGCGGCAAAATCAAACAGCGACGATGAAGAGAGCGCTTTTGATAATGACGCAGATCTTATCGAAGAAGAAACGGATGATGATGTTCCTACCGACCCGAGATGGGACGAACTGAAGAAATTAATAGATAATAATTAAAATAAAAAAAAATGGCACATCCTAAGAGAAGACAATCAAAAACAAGAACAGCCAAAAGAAGAACTCATGACAAAGCTGTAACTCCTACAGTAGTAGTTTGCCCTAACTGTGGTGGCTGGCACCTATACCACACTGTATGTGGTGAGTGTGGTTACTACCGTGGTAAATTAGCAATTGAGAAAGAAGCTGCTATCTAATTTGTTTGTAAAAAACAAATTCAAACTTTTGAATAAAAAATTAAGCCCTATTGGTTACCTTTAGGGCAATTTTTTTATACATACTATACAGAATGCACTACTGCTTATGGAAAAGACTAATGCTATAATTACGGGCATAGCATCTTATGTGCCGGATTATATCTTAAATAATGAAGAGTTGTCAACAATGGTTGACACCACTGATGAATGGATTACCACCCGCATCGGAACAAAAGAAAGACATATTTTGAAAGGAGAAGGAACTGGTGCTTCTGATTTAGGAGCTCCCGCAGTTTCCGAACTTCTTCGTAAAACCAATACAAAGCCGGATGAAGTAGAACTAGTCATCTGTGCTACCTCTACCCCCGATTACCGTTTCCCTTCCACTGCTTCTATTATTTCTGAGAGATGCGGAATTAAGAAAGCTTTTTCATACGATATCCAGGCCGCTTGTTCTGGTTTCTTGTTTGCGATGCAAACAGCTGCCGCATTTGTACAGTCAGGGATGTATAAAAAAGTGATTGTTGTGACGGCAGAGAAGATGTCATCAATGGTCGATTATACAGATCGTTCCACCTGCCCGATTTTTGGTGACGGGGGAGCAGCTGTGATGCTTGAACCAACAACTGAGGCATTAGGTGTGATGGATGCATTGTTACACACTGATGGTGTAGGCCTTCCCCATTTGATGATGAAGGCCGGTGGATCCGTAAACGTTCCTACTTACGAAACGGTAGATCGTAAAGAGCATTGTATACACCAGGAAGGACGTATTGTATTCAAATACGCCGTATCCTATATGTCAGAATCCGCAGCTCAGATTATGGAGAAAAACAACCTTTCATTCAACGATGTAGATTGGTTCGTTCCCCATCAGGCAAATCAGCGCATTATCGATGCGGCCGCAGATCGTATGGGGATTGATTCTTCCAAAGTAATGGTGAATATCCAGCGCTACGGAAATACCAGTTCAGCCTCTATCCCTTTGGCTCTTGCCGAATGGGAGAGTCAATTGAAAAAGGGAGACAACATCATCCTTGCTGCTTTTGGAGCCGGGTTTACCTGGGGTGCTATGTATCTGAAATGGGCATATGACGGTAAATAATTATTTACCACAGTAAATAATTAAAATTAATTATCCCTTTATAGCTAAACGTATCCCCGCGGGGATGCGTTTTTTTGTATATCTTTGTTTTTCATTAGAGTAATAGCAAATTGTTTATGCACAAAGCCGGTTTTGTAAATATTGTCGGAAATCCGAACGTCGGAAAGTCCACGTTGATGAATTCGCTGGTAGGAGAGCGTATTTCCATTATCACATCCAAAGCGCAGACCACGCGCCACCGTATCATGGGAATCGTGAATACCGATGATATGCAGATCGTTTATTCAGATACTCCGGGAGTTCTTGAGCCGAACTATAAATTACAGCAATCCATGCTTGCTTTCTCTCAGTCGGCCCTTCAGGATGCGGATGTACTTCTTTACGTGACTGATACGGTAGAGACTCCTACCAAGAACCAGAAATTTATCGACAAGGTCAATGCTCAAAAAGCTCCGATCATTTTGGTGATCAATAAAGTTGACCTCACTGATCAGAAAAAACTGGAAGAACTGGTAGCACAATGGAAAGAAATTATTCCACGTGCAGAGATCATCCCTCTTTCAGCCTTACTCAAGTTCAATCTTGATTATTTGCTCAAACGAATCAAGGAGCTTCTGCCAGAGTCACCCCCTTTCTTCGAGAAAGATGCTCTGACTGATAAACCTGCCCGCTTCTTCGTTACCGAAATTATCCGTGAAAAGATTCTGGAGGTCTATGACAAAGAAGTACCTTATTCTTGCGAAGTAATCGTTGAGCAATTCAAAGAGTCTGACAACCTGATTCACATCCATGCTGTGATTTACGTTGAGCGGGATTCGCAAAAAGGGATCATTATCGGAAAACAGGGGAGTGCGCTGAAGAAAGTAGGAACGATGGCCCGCAAGGATATCGAAACCTTCTTTCAAAAGAAAGTATTCCTCGAACTCCATGTCAAAGTGGAGCGCGACTGGCGTAGTCGCGAGAACAAGCTAAAAAGTTTTGGCTATACGCCCGAATAATCAGTAATCATTTCAAACGACTGGGATAGTCGTAACCAATAAAAGAATATCATATATTTTATGGGAAATATCGTAGCAATCGTAGGACGCCCCAATGTAGGTAAATCTACTTTGTTCAACCGCCTGACCGAAAGCCGTGCCGCAATCGTCAATGACGTAGCCGGAACTACACGCGACCGTCAGTATGGAAAAGTAGAATGGGGAAAAAGAGAATTCTCTCTGATCGATACCGGTGGTTGGGTAACCAATTCGGACGACGTGTTCGAAGAAGAGATCAACAAACAGGTATCCATCGCGATGGAAGAGGCGGATGTCATTCTTTTTGTGGTGGACGTGATGAACGGAACCACCGACCTGGACGATGAAGTGGCTAAAATTTTACGCCGTTCGAAAAAGCCGGTAATTCTAATTGCCAACAAAGCGGATAATTTTGACTTGCACTATTCTGCATCTGAATTCTATGCTTTCGGATTAGGTGATCCGTTTCCTGTATCTGCAGTAAGCGGTTCAGGTACCGGAGATTTGCTGGATGCAATCATCTCAAAATTCACAAAAGATGAAGAACCAGAAGTAATCGAAGATCTTCCCCGTTTTGCAGTGGTAGGTCGCCCGAATGCCGGAAAATCATCGATCATCAATGCATTTATCGGAGAAGAGCGTTATATCGTTACCGATGTAGCCGGTACAACCCGCGATTCGATCTATTCAAAATACAATAAATTCGGTTTTGACTTTTATCTGGTAGATACTGCCGGTATCCGTAAAAAAGGGAAAGTCGTTGAAGACGTCGAATACTACTCTGTGCTTCGTTCGGTTCGCGCTATCGAAAATTCGGATGTTTGTATTCTGATGGTGGATGCAACCCGTGGTATCGAAGCGCAGGATTTGAACATCTATCAGTTGATTCAGCGAAACAAAAAAGGATTGGTTGTTTGTATCAATAAATGGGACTTGGTAGAAGACAAATCGAATAAAGCGATTAAAGAGCTTGAAAATGCGATTTATGAGCGTTTCGCACCATTTACGGATTTCCCGATTATCTTTACCTCGGTGCTTACGAAGCAGCGTATCTTCAAAGTACTGGAGACCGCGACCGAAGTTTATGAAAACCGCAAACGCATCGTACCTACAGCCAAGCTTAACGAATACATGCTTCAGTTAATCGAGCGTTATCCGCCACCGGCACATAAAGGAAAGTATGTGAAGATCAAATATGTTACTCAGCTTAAAGACGCCAGCGTACCAACGTTTATCTTCTTCTGTAACCTGCCTCAGTGGGTGAAAGATCCGTACAAACGCTTCCTTGAGAATAAAATCCGTGCAAACTGGGATTTCTCCGGAACGCCGATCAATATTTTCATGCGTGAGAAATAATTCGATAGAATCTTATAAAAAAAGGATATCCTCTTCAAAAAAGGATATCCTTTTTTATTTTAATCCCATTTCAATTATTCTCTTTGTTAGCCTTATATATTTTGAAAACATAATTTTAATCAACACCTTTTTGATCTTTAATCTTCTCTTTTTTAGTAAATAATAATATATTATAATTTTAAAAATGCTTGCAGGTGGCTGTTTTTAGCTCTATTTTTACCTTATATACTATACGTTAAAACACAGAGGTAAGTCTTCTTGCCATTCCTGAATTTCACACACTATGCGCTTTTCTTTTTTGTTTCTTTTTTTATCATTTGCACTAATCCGAACGTTTGCATTTTCGAATTTAGTTCCATATTTTTCTTATTTTTCCCAAAAAGATTATCAGGCCGGCAAAAAGAACTGGGGGTTCACCCAGGATAACCATGGATTTATTTTTGTAGCCAATAACAATGGAGTATTGCGTTATGACGGTACCCAATGGAAAAAAATAAATATCAAGGCAGGTAATCATACCGTACGCTCTGTTTTTGCAGATACTACTTCCAATCGTATTTACGTCGGAATGTTCGAGGAATTCGGATATCTTACTCCTCGCGCAGATGGTTCATATGAATATGTGTCTCTGAGTGACTCACTTGAGGGGTTCAGTATGCAAAATGATGAAGTATGGAATATTATCCGGCATGAAGGGAAAATCTATTTTCAGACTTTTGCCTCATTTTTTGTGTATGATGGTCAGCGGTGCGAAGGTCATGCTGGCAAGGGGTGTTATTTGTATTTTATGCAAACAGCCGGTCAGATCTACAGCTATATTATCGACAATGGAGTTTACCAACTCGATACCAAATCGAATCAGCTTCAGCCCACTTCAATACCTGCTGATTTGGGACGGATAATCCAGATTCGCCAAGACGGAGATCTACGCTACATCGTAACAGAAATGAAGGGGATATATCTCCAAACCGCCGCCGATATTCGTCGCATCGATAGTTTAGGAGATAATTATCCCATTGCCAATCGGGCACTTTTCTCGAATGATGAACAGTCTATCTATATCGGAAGTATCGATAAAGGATTGTTTTGTTTTGATCGCTATGGGAAATTAAACTGGACACTCGATACGCATACCGGTTTGCCCGATAATACGGTCCTCAATTTATTTCAGGATCGCAATGATAACGTATGGATTGCCCTCACACAGGGAGTCGCATTGCTTCATAATAATTCGTCACTCCGTTATTATGCTTCACCCAATAAAGATATTGGAATTCTTTATGGAGCCTCCTTATATCAGGATCGCCTGTATCTTAGTTCGAATCAGGGTGTTTTTGTCAGCGAGAAAAATGAGTATGAAAAATTATCACGTGTTGAGTCTATCACCTCTCAGACCTGGTTAATTAGTCAATATGACAAACAATTGTTTTTCGGAGGCAATAATAATACCTTTACCTTACAACATGGCAATCCCTGCGTTTTGAGTCAATTGGGCGGTGGTTTGTGTATGACCAAAGCCACAATCAATGAGCGGGAAGTATTACTTCAGGGTACTTATACCAAAATCGGATGCTATCAGCGCGCAACGGATAATTTGTGGAGTTTACATCATCCTGTCGAAGGATTCATGCAGCCGATTCGTTTTCTCGAAGTCGATTATCAGGGAAATGTGTGGGCTGCGCATCACTACAAGGGATTATACCGGCTTCGGATGGATGATTCTCTTAAAAATGTTGTTCAACAAGAATATTTTGCTTCTCTCGATTCCCTGAATAATGCGCAGATAGCCATTTGTAAAATCGATAAGAGAGTCGTTTTTTCTGATGGAATCCGGTTATACGTTTATAATGATATCGAACAAAAGATTATTCCCTACGAACGTCTCAACTCCCAGCTTGATGAATTGCGTATGGCACGACGTATTGTCGCTGCCGGCAATGATGCTTATTGGTTCATAACAGACCGATCGATGGCCCTGGTTCGTATTTCTCAGGAAAATGTAACTATCCTGGATATCATTGATCAGACTCCGTTCAAGCATCTTATGGTCGAAGATGCAGAAAATATTATTCCGTTAGGGGGCGGCAAACACCTAATCTGTCTTGAAGGCGGTTATCTCATTTATGATGAGGAAAACCGGTCTAAGGCCATCACCAGTGCCAAGCTCCATATAACGCAGGTAAGCGTCTTATCCCAGGGAAAAACGGTTCTTTTGCCTATTGAAAATAAAATACCTCTGCGTTCGGATCAGAACCAGTTATTCATTCATGTTGCATATCCGACCGTGTGGGAAAATTCGAATTTTCGCCTTGCTTATCGGTGCGATGATTCGAATGATTGGATTTTTCAGGATAAGAAATTTCCGGTTTTTCTTCAGTCCATATCACCGGGTAAACACCTTGTTTCCATTCGGATACTTGATTGGAACAACAAGGTGATTGATCAGCTTAATTATCGCTTTGAAATAGAAACTCCATTTTATCAAACCGGATTTGCCCGTTTACTCTATCTGATGGCAATCATTTTGGCGTTTTTCGTATTAAAACGTTTCATGCACTATCGTTATGAGAAACGCAAGAATATGGCGATCGATTTCTTAAAGCAGCAACAAGAACAAGATAAACAGCAACAACAACAAGAAATTTTCCGGTTACAAAATGAGAAACTTGAAGCTGAATTAGCCTATAAAAGCAAAGAACTGGCAAATTATGCGCTTCAGGAACTCAATCAAAAAGAGATGCTCCGCAGAATCAGGGAGGAGGTTTTGGAAAATTCTTCAAAATCAGCTTCAAGTAAACAATCTGTAGCTAAACTCATGAAAATGCTCGATGGTTATATTGATGATAATAAATCATGGAATGTTTTTGAGCAAAATTTCGATTTGATCCATCAGCAGTTTTTCCGGACGCTTCACCGCAAATATCCGGTGCTTACATCCAATGATTTAAGACTATGCGCCTATTTGCGCCTTAATCTTACTACTAAGGAAATAGCCGATTTATTAAACATTACCGTAAAAGGGGTAGAGGTAGCCCGATACCGATTAAGAAAAAAACTAAATATTTCTCCCGATGTAGAGTTATTGAAGTTTTTTCTTGAACAGATAAAAGAATAGCTCAGTAAAATATTTTATTGTTTCTGATCCTGCTATGGTTCTGATCCCAATTTCGGATCAGGACCATATTTTTAATAAATGATTCCCATTAACTCTTTATTTTTAAGTATTGTCTTCCCTTAAAATGGATTTTCGTGATTGAAAAACACTTCCTTTTTGCTTGTTTTTCTTTCTGTTTTCATCCCGTCAATATTAAAATGGTATGTATTTTATTTTTCTGAATACTAGTGTTTTGTGATTTTATGTAGTGGGCTTGTAGTGGGTGTTTTGGTGTGTTGTAAAACATGTAGAAGTCTTGTTGGGGTTAATTCTTTTGAGAATGATTTCCGCAACTCTACTTTTGGTCAAAACACACGAATCATCAATTAACTTTAACTCATATGCTCAAACGCTTTTACCTGGTCAAAGTGCTTTTTCTGTTTACGACAATTCTGATTGCGGCAAACGATACTTTCACCAAAACACATTTTCTAAAAGGAGACTCCTATCCCGGACATATCGAATTGCAATGGGAGAATCATCGGGGATTCGATTACGACATCTATAAGAAGACAGGATCGAAATTTAAGAAATGCGCAGAAACATCGGCGAATTATTATTTTGATTTCAAAGCTACCAATGGAGCCGATGAAGTCTATCGGATCGTTCCCCGGGGAATGTCTGTTAATCAGGCTACCGACTTCGAGGTGAAAGTAAATGGTTCGAAAGCGAAAACGGATGAGGCCTATCTTGATATGCTTCAGAAATATACAACACGTTATTTCTATGAATATGCGCATCCTGAAAATAAACTAGCCAGAGAACGCAGTAACAATAACGTCGATATTGTAACTACCGGAGGAACCGGATTCGGAATTATGGCTTTGATAGCTGGTGTAGAGCGAGGATATTACACACGCCGGGAAGTTCTGGAAAATGTAACCTCAATCGTCGAATTTCTATCCACAGTAGAGCGATTCCATGGTGCATGGGCACACTGGTATAACGGGAATACGGGCGAAGTGTTCAGCTTTAGTAAATACGATAACGGAGGCGATTTAGTCGAAACTGCCTTTTTGGTTCAGGGATTACTCACAGCCCGTAGTTATTTTAATAGTAACCATCCCGATGAAATCAAACTATGTTCCCGCATAACACGCCTTTGGGAAGACGTCGAATGGGACTGGTATACACAGGGTAGCGACGATGCCCTTTATTGGCATTGGTCGAAACAATACGAGTTTAAGATGAACCACAAAATTCGCGGATTTGATGAAACCCTGATAACCTATGTATTGGCCGCATCCTCTCCGACACATCCGATATCGAAACAAGTGTATGAGTCGTGCTATAAAAAATCGGATTATTACCACAATGGTAAAGAATATTATGGGATCAAGCTGGATTTGGGAATGCCCTACGGAGGTCCGCTTTTCTTCACACATTATTCGTTTTTAGGACTTAACCCTACTACTCTTAAAGAAGGAAACGTCAATTATTATGATCGCAACCGTGCCCATGTGCTGATTCATCAGGCTTATGCCAAAGAGAATCCGAAGGGACACAATGCCTATGGTGAAGATTTTTGGGGATTCACCTCCTCAGATGATGCCTTGGTTGGCTATACCTCTCATCATCCGGGTACGGATGCAGAAAACGGTACAATCACTCCTACTGCAGGATTATCCTCATTTCCATATGCTCCCGAAGCATGTATGAAGTTGCTGAAAAACCTTTATCATAATCACGGACAAAAAACATGGGGTCCGTATGGATTCTATGATTCATACAACCCGTCGCTTTGCGAAGGTCAGCAGGTTGTTAAGTCTTACCTGGCAATCGATCAGGGACCGATCGCAGTCATGATTGAAAACTACCGTAGCGGTTTGATATGGGATCTGTTCATGAAAAATACAGAGATAAAACGAGGCCTTGAGAAACTGGGCTTCGAATATTAAAAATAACTATAATATCATATGAAGAAAACACTTTATTTATTGCTCATATTGACCGTATTTGTCAATATTCAGCTAATGGCACAATCTTTAAATACCGTTTCTGGTATTGTAAAAGATAAAGATACCGGAGAAGAGCTTATCGGAGTGAATGTTCGCGTGGATGGTACTACAAATGGGACGATTACCGATTTCGATGGTCGCTTCTCATTACTCAATGTAAATAAAAATGCGATCCTTTCCTTTTCTTATATCGGGATGAAACCGGTTTCTGTTAAAGTTGTAGATTTTAAACCATTGACCATATTGATGCAATCAGATGCTACCGGTCTTGATGAAGTCGTTGTGGTAGGTTATGGTACTTCAAAAAAACGCGATCTTACCGGTTCTATTGTTTCTGTTTCAGGAGATGATCTGAAAACATCTCCCGACTATAATCCTGTCAAATCTCTTCAGGGTAAAGTCCCCGGATTGATGATCACCAATAGCGGGTCTGCCGGTGGTGCACCGACTATTCGTCTAAGGGGGGTGGCAACCGTGAATGCAAGCACTAATCCCTTGTATGTAGTCGATGGTATGTTTGTCGATAATATCGACTTTGTTAATCCCAACGATATCGTATCGATCGAAGTGCTTAAAGATCCATCGTCTTTGGCAATCTTCGGGGTTCAGGGTGCCAATGGGGTTATTATCCTCTCTACACGCCGCGCCGAAAAAGGGAAGATCTCTCTTAACTACGATGGCTATGCCGGCGTACAGATGCTTCATCAGCGCGACCGGTTGAAGCTGACGAATGCTTCAGAATTTACGATGCTTTATAATGAGCAACTTCAGAATGAGGCGACAACCTCTCATCCATATCAGGAGTGGACTCCCGATTTATTGGGTAAGGGGACTGACTGGCAAGCGGAAATCCTGCGTCCGGCTTTTGTTACCAACCACGGGCTTACCGTGTCGAGTGCCAGCGAAAAAGCGAGCAGTATCTTATCTTTAGGATATTTCAAACAAGAAGGTATCGTAAAATACAACGATTACT
>JBOFCW010000013.1:0-10553 GCA_051646395.1 Bacteroidales bacterium | reverse complement strand
GTTGAACTTCATAGATACTCGCAATCTCATTGATCGTTTTCTGACCTTTGATTGCTTCCATTGCTACTTTGGCTTTTAATTCGGCAGGAATGTTTTTTCTCATAACATTTTAATTTAGCAACAGTAAGATATAAAATTTGGTTCAATTCTGCTGTCTAAATTTTGGGGAGTAATATATATAAGAATTTGCAACGGCAATATTGATTATCTTCTTCAATAGTTTCAAATGTTTAGAGCAACTATTTTGCCCCATCTTCTCCAATAGAAATATATGAAACTCTTTTATGAAGTTCACGTTCAATTCACGCAAATAAATATCATCCCTTTTGAATTTATTCTTCAAGAAATCTTTCGCTAATCTGTGGGTGTATTCCGATACAAAATAAGTTGCTTTGGAAACACCATTGCCAACCAATGCTTTCTGTTGTTCATTATGCTCATTAAATACATCAAAGAATGATTTCTCCTTTAAGGATTCGATGTTATTCAAATAGGCATCTCTCAATAACTCTGACGTGATTATAAATCCGTGATTGGTCAGATCAATTTCACATTGCAATAGTTTGTTCTTAATCCCTGCAAAACATTCATTCAAGAGCTTTGCTTCATCGCTATTACCTTTTACCTTTTGGCGTACCTGATCCCATTTAGTTGGATCAATCTTTTTCCCGGTGTTGATCTTCACTCGTTCCTTATTGACTGTGATAACCAAATCAACAGCGGTAAATCCATCCTTAGAAACTCGGTTTTTTCTCAACTGGAAATTTGCACTGAAAGTACTTCTCATAACTGTTATTATTTATAAGTTAATACCCTAAATAATATTGCGTAAAGTTTTGTATTTCAATACATTACATCACTTTAAGCCCACACTTTTTTATATGTGTGCGTTTTGTGTGCAGAAATAGAATAAAAACGATGATCCGCCAACGAATATTTAACTCTAATTAAACCTTTTGGCAATCTCCAATCCTCCTCCAATTTTCATTCAAAAATTCATTTAGAAAGCAGAAATGATCAGCAAAAACATCAGAATTTGAATCATCATTAAGTACATCTAAGAACAATATTTTATCAACCTTCCTAAAACAAAAAGCCCTGTAACCAATTAAGTTACAAGGCTTTTATTTATCTTATCTTGTCTCTAATTACTTAGAAGCACCTTCGATTTCTACAGCAACTGCTACAGTAGCACCTACCATTGGGTTGTTACCCATTCCCAGGAATCCCATCATTTCTACGTGAGCAGGAACTGATGAAGAACCAGCGAACTGAGCGTCACCGTGCATACGACCCATAGTGTCTGTCATACCGTAAGAAGCAGGACCGGCAGCCATGTTGTCCGGGTGAAGTGTACGACCTGTACCACCACCTGATGCTACAGAGAAGTATTTTTTACCAAGTTCCATACATTCTTTTTTGTATGTACCTGCTACCGGGTGCTGGAAACGAGTCGGGTTAGTTGAGTTACCTGTGATTGATACGTCAACACCTTCAGCGCGCATTACTGCAACACCTTCGCGAACGTCATCAGCTCCGTAACATTTTACTTTCGCACGAAGACCTTCTGAGTAAGATTTTTCACGAACAACGTTCAAATCTCCTGAAGCGTAATCGAACTGAGTCTGTACGTATGTGAAACCGTTGATACGAGAGATGATCATAGCAGCGTCTTTACCCAAACCGTTAAGGATAACGCGTAGAGGCTCTTTACGTACTTTGTTTGCCATTTCAGCGATTTTGATCGCACCTTCAGCAGCAGCGAAAGACTCGTGACCTGCAAGGAACGCGAAACATTTTGTTTCTTCGCGAAGCAACATCGCAGCAAGGTTACCATGACCGATACCTACTTTACGATCATCAGCTACAGATCCCGGAATACAGAAAGCCTGAAGACCCTCACCGATAGCTTCAGCAGCGTCGGCAGCGTTTGTGCATCCTTTTTTGATTGCGATAGCAGCACCTACTACGTAAGCCCATTTCGCGTTTTCGAAACAGATTGGCTGAGTTTCTTCACAAGTTTTGTAAGGGTTGATTCCTTTTGCGTCGCAGATAGCTTTTGCTTCTTCGATATCTTTGATGCCGTAAGAGTTCAACACTTCGTTGATCTTCGCGATACGGCGATCGTAACTTTCAAATAAAGCCATTGTGTTTATTTATTTTTTTTGTTTTTACTAAATAGGATGATTGCCAAGGCGATGTTTATCAGTGCCGAAACAGAAAGCAGCCAGTAAATCGTATTCGAACCTTCCGTGCCGGCATAGGCCATCAGAAACATACTTAATAGAAGCAGAATAGCTACTACGATCAGAACATGGACGATGCGAATATTCATTTTCGTGCTGTTTTATTTAATATTCCGGTTGATAAGAAATATCGCGATGAAAAAGTTAAAAACGATCATAGCTCCTCCCATACCGCACAAAACAGCTTTCATCGGATATTCCAGATTCCAGAAATACCAGGCGAAACCACCTGAAACAACTACCGTGAGCAGAATCAGGATGCGAAGGATGAGGATGATGCGTTTTTTATTCATGACGTGGGTTGATGTATTTTACTGCATCGTTGAAACGTCCGTATGTACCTTTTGCTTTTTCCAAAGCTTCAGCTGCAGGAACACCTTTCGTTACAGACTCCATGAATTTACCAAGGTGGATGAATTCGTATCCGATTACTTCATCGTCTGCATCAAGGGCCATACGAGTACAGTATCCTTCTGCCATTTCAAGGTAACGAGTTCCTTTTACTTTTGTTCCGTACATAGTACCAACCTGAGAACGAAGACCTTTACCCAAATCTTCAAGACCTGCACCGATCGGAAGACCACCTTCAGAGAAAGCAGACTGAGTACGACCGTAAGCGATCTGAAGAAACAATTCGCGCATAGCAGTATTGATCGCGTCGCAAACAAGGTCAGTGTTCAATGCTTCAAGAAGCGTTTTTCCCGGTAGGATTTCAGAAGCCATCGCTGCTGAGTGAGTCATACCTGAACATCCGATAGTTTCAACCAAAGCTTCTTCGATGATACCGTCTTTTACGTTCAAAGTAAGTTTACATGCACCCTGCTGAGGAGCACACCAACCCACACCGTGAGTCAAACCAGAAATATCTGTGATCTGTTTTGATCTTACCCATTTTCCTTCTTCAGGAATCGGCGCACATTCGTGGTTCGCGCCTTTTTTCACAACACACATGTGTTCTACTTCGTGTGAATAAATCATAATTCGCAGTTTTGATTATAAAGTGATGAAAATTTCTTTTTTTCGTTTTTTTCGATTGGCAAAGTTAAAATACTTTTTGAATTGCACCAAAGTTTTTAGTAGTGTAAAACCCTCCTTTATTCCAAAGAAAAATAGATTAAAGGATCAAAGCATTCAATTAATTTATTATAACTTATGAACAACCGATAACACAGCCCTTCGTATCCCTTTTTTAATAAAACAGGGGTTTGATTTATAAAATAAAATAATCAAATTTGCACTTCGAAATCAAGCTGATTTCAATAATCAAAAACAGCTCTGATTAATAGATTCTATCATTTTAAATTGAAATAGCCGGCCCGAAACATTTTTACGTATTATTGAAAAGGATTCTGGCATGGTGTATTTGACTTTAATATTGAAATTAATTATATACGTATGAAAAAAAGCGCATTACAAACCGCACGTGCGGCTTATCAACCAAAGTTACCACAGGCATTAAGAGGAGCCGTTAAAGTATCAGAAGGAGCTCCTACTGAATCGGTTGCAGATCAGGCAGAAATCGCTAAATTGTTTCCGAATACTTATGGAATGCCTTCTATCACTTTCGTGGAAAGCACTGAAGAAACTCAGTCTGCCATCATCAATGCAGGTGTGATTCTTTCTGGTGGTCAGGCTCCGGGCGGACACAATGTGATCGCAGGTCTGTTTGACGGTCTGAAAACTCTGAATCCGGAAAACAAACTGTATGGCTTCCTTCTTGGACCGGGTGGTCTTGTTGATCACAATTACATCGAACTTACATCTGAAATTATCGACGAATACCGCAACACAGGTGGTTTCGACATCATTGGTTCAGGACGTACGAAACTTGAAGCGACAGAGCAGTTCGACAAAGGTCTTGAGATCCTGAAAAAACTGAATATCTCGGCTTTGGTTATCATCGGTGGTGATGACTCTAATACGAATGCTTGCGTATTGGCTGAATACTATGCTCAGATCGGTGCTGGCGTACAGGTTATCGGATGTCCGAAAACTATCGACGGTGACCTTAAAAACGATGAAATCGGTACTTCTTTCGGTTTCGATACAGCTTGTAAAGTGTATTCTGAAGTAATCGGAAATATCGAGCGCGACTGTAACTCTGCTAAAAAATACTGGCATTTCATCAAATTGATGGGTCGTTCGGCTTCGCACATCGCTCTTGAATGTGCTTTGCAGACTCAACCGAACATGTGTATCATCTCTGAAGAAGTTGAGGCCAAAAACCTGACTCTCGACGAGGTAGTAAACCAGATCGCTGAAGTTGTGGCTTTGCGCGCAGCAAAAGGTGACAACTACGGTACTGTTTTGATTCCTGAAGGTCTGATCGAATTTATCCCGGCTATGAAAGCGTTGATCTCTGAATTGAACGACTTCCTGGCTCACAATGGCGCAGAATTCGCAATGATCAAAAAATCTGCTCAACGCGAATACATCATCAACCACCTTTCTGCAGATAATGCTGCTGTTTACGCTTCTCTTCCTGAGGGTGTTGCTCGTCAGCTGACTCTTGATCGTGATCCTCACGGAAACGTACAGGTTTCATTGATCGAAACAGAAAAATTATTGGGGGAAATGGTTGGTCGTCGTTTGGCTGAAATGAAACAGGCTGGCAAATACAATGGTAAATTTGCTGCTCAATACCATTTCTTCGGTTATGAAGGTCGTTGTGCAGCCCCTTCTAACTTTGATGCTGACTACTGTTATTCTTTGGGTTACAATGCAGCAATGCTTATTGGTGCTGGTAAAACAGGATATATGTCTTCTATCAAAAGCCTGACTGCTCCTGCAGCAGAATGGATTGCCGGAGGTATTCCGATCACAATGATGATGAACATGGAACGTCGTCACGGTGAAATGAAACCAGTTATTCAGAAAGCTCTTGTTAAACTTGATGGAGCTCCGTTTAAAGCTTTTGCATCTATGCGTGACGAATGGGCAAAAACTACTGCATACATCTATCCGGGTCCGATCCAGTATTTCGGCCCAACTGAAGTTTGCGATCAGCCGACTATCACGTTGCAGTTGGAACTACAGAAATAATTCCCCAACGGAAATCTCAATTCATACAAAAGGTCGTCTTTTTCAGACGACCTTTTTTGTGGTTAAAACATCCGTTATCCCCGAAAAACGGATTTATTTATTCGGTTTACTCATATTCCAAACCGTTGTTTTTCTATCTTTGTTCTGAATTTTAATGGTATTATCCTTAGTTCTGAATTGTATGACGTCCCGATTCCCTTTCTTTTTTATTTGTTTCTTGCTCATGTTGTCCGGATGTAAAAAAACGACGTCCAATAATCGCACCCGCATGGAAATAGAAACTTCGGAAGGCGATATCGTAATCGAATTATATAATGAAACTCCTCTTCACCGTGACAATTTCATTAAGCTCGTTGAGGAAAAATTTTATGATGACCTTCTCTTTCATCGGGTAATCCCGGATTTCATGATTCAGGGTGGTGATCCAGAATCCAGAAATGCCCGGGATAATATGCTTCTTGGCACGAAGGATGCTGGCTACTTTATTGATCCGGAAGTCTCTTTCCCTCGTTTTTTTCACAAACGCGGAGCACTGGCTGCAGCCCGCGAGAACGACGATAAAAACCCGCAAAGAAAATCGAGCGGATCGCAATTTTATTTGATCTGGGGTAAAACTTATTCTGAGAAAGAACTGAAAGAGATTGAAAACACCCAGAACGAGAAGTTGTTGCAGCAGGAGGTCAATGGGTTGTTTTCTGAAAACGAAAACTTGTTTACTCAAACGGAAAACAACGATGATATAATAAGATTCCAGCAATTGATGGATTCGCTCAGGTCTGAAGGGAAAAAAAATATCCTGTTAAAAAAAGGGCTATTCCATTTTCCTGATAGTATTCGTCAAATATATCAAACATTGGGAGGAACTCCCTGGCTGGACAATAACTATACTGTTTTTGGTGAAGTAACTCAGGGTCTTGACATAATCGGGAAGATTCAGTCGCTCCCGACAAATCAGGCCGGACGCCCATACAAAAACATAAAAATGAAAATAAGATTATTACAATGATAAAAGTAAATAAATACACATTATCGAATGGGCTAAGACTGCTTCATCATCCAGATGATAGTACTCAAATGGTGGCTTTGAACATTTTATACAATGTCGGATCGCGTGATGAAGACCCAAACCACACCGGATTCGCGCATCTTTTTGAACACCTGATGTTCGGCGGTTCAACCAATATCCCGGATTTTGACGGCCCTTTGCAAGAAGCTGGCGGTGAAAATAATGCATGGACCAGCGATGATATCACCAATTATTACGATGTGGTACCTTCGCAAAATGTGGAAACTGCTTTTTGGCTTGAATCTGACCGAATGCTGAGTCTGAATTTCTCACAAAAAAGCCTGGACGTTCAAAAACAGGTGGTCGTAGAGGAATTTAAACAACGTAATCTGAACCAACCTTACGGGGATATCTCGCTTTTGATACGCCCGCTGGCGTATAAGCAACATCCTTATCAATGGCCGACAATCGGGAAAGAGGTAGGCCATATCGAACAGGCGACACTTGAAGAAGTTAAGGATTTCTTTTTTCATCATTATGCTCCGAATAATGCGATCCTCGCTGTTTCGGGTAATATATCTTTTGAGGACACCATCGCTTTGACGGAAAAATGGTTTGGTCCGATTCCTGCCCGCGATGTCAAAATGCGAAATCTGCCGGTAGAACCGATCCAGACGGAGGCCCGGTTTCTTGAAGTATACCGTGACGTACCGATGGATGCTATTACAAAAGCATATCATATGTGCGCGCGAACGGATAAAGATTATCATGCTTTTGATATTCTTTCGGATATCCTTTCGAATGGCCGTTCGGCTCGCCTTCCTCAGAAACTGATCATGGAGAAAAAATTATTTTCTGAAGTAAACGCTTATATTACGGGTAGCATCGAACCGGGACTATTCTTTGTAACGGGTAAACCTGCTCCCGGCGTTTCTCTCGAAGAAGCTGATCTTGCTTTACAGGAGGAATTAAATCTGCTGGCTCAGGAACCGGTAAGCGAACATGAGTTGACAAAGCTGGTCAATAAATTCGAATCGAACGATGTGTTCTCGAATATTTACTTCCTTAACAAGGCTACAAATCTGGCTTATTTCGAACTCTTGGGAAAAGCTGAAGATATCAATACCGAGGTAGACAAATATCTGGCTTTAACCCCTGAGCAAATTCGTATGGTTGCCCAAAACACCTTCCGCCCGGAAAATTGCTCTACGCTCTACTACAGGGCAAAAAAGCAAGACTAGAGAATCAGTAATCGGGATTTTTGCTTTTGACATTAGTTTTGGCATAAAAAACAATTACTTTGTTTCGGCATCAAAACCTAATACCCCTGATTTCAATGATCGTCATCGAAATCAGGGGTATTAGGTTTTGAGGCACTCTATTTCTGGAAATAGCTTACATTAGCCATAATTATTGAAATATTGAGATTATACCTTTTTATCTACCATTTCCTGAAATGCTTTCCACAAATTATCAGCCGGAACCGGAGCTGTCAAATCGATATTTTCTTTTGAGACAGGATGAACAAATGTTACACGGCGCGCATGAAGCGAAATACCGCCATCCGGATTCGAACGATCGAATCCATATTTAAGATCTCCCTTGATCGGACAACCGATCTTTGCAAGCTGACATCGTATTTGGTGATGTCTGCCTGTTAAAAGATCAATTTCAAGAAGCATGTAACGGTCGCTTCGGGCAATAATCCGATAATTCAGAATTGCTTTTTTTGAATTTGGTTTTTCTTCTTCGTAAGCATATGATTTATTTTGTTTTTCATTTCTAACGAGATAGTGTACCAATTGCCCTTTATCGGCTACATTCTTCGCCTTAACAATTGCCCAATATGTTTTATTAACTTCACTTTTACGAAACATCTCATTCAGACGCGTAAGCGCTTTGCTTGTTTTTGCAAACAAAACCAAACCGGAAGTTGGACGATCCAGACGATGGGTCACACCGACAAATACATTCCCCGGTTTATCGTATTTTTCTTTCAACCACGTTTTTAAAGTTTCAGATAAAGGCTCATCACCGGTCTTATCTCCCTGAACAATCTCATTGCAAGTCTTACAAACTCCGATGATATGATTATCCTCAAAAATTACTTCCATATTTTATTCAATCATAATTCAATGCTCAAATTTACACTAATTATTTCTATAAATAAAAATATCTCTTCTATGACAATATCTTCTTAAATTTTCAATCAGGAACCGCTAATAAAAAAAGTCTGCTTCTCGTCAAAAAAACGAAATGCAGACTTTTTAAGCAATTTGAATCACTTCAAGAATTTATCTCAGAGTGATATCATCAAGCATTACATACTCGATCAAGTCACAACAAGAATCACAAAAATCTATTTTAATTACAAGGCGATAACATCCGTCTGGTACATCAACCTGGCATTTATCAGAATTCAGATACCAGCAGTCTTTGAATCCACACAACCAGGATTGTGTTCCTTCAATAATTGTCTGCTTATCTTGCCACCCCGGAATCTCTTTAAGATCCGCATCAAGAAGCTTCATCGTAATGGTCGCCATCGGAATTCCCGCTTCAAGACCTTTATTCTTACCAAAAAACTTGTACGATAATTTCTGTCCCTTTTCAAACTTAGAAAGCGGAGTCACCCACGCATATCCGTCTTTATTCGGATTTGCCATTTTTATTGCTTTGGAAGGACCTTTATCCTCAATAAACTTGATTCCGTGCTCATCATAAACCTTATAAGCAGGAGCATTTACTAAAGAAACATACTCTCCTAAAATACCATTCCAGAATACAGGACACTCATCGATAAACTTGCGACTTTTCCACCCGCAATTTCCGGTATTCATGGATTCCAGCGATGTATACTCTTCGAAATCAACATACAACGGAGCTGAACAATCACATTTACCGGGTACATCCCATTGTGAATCACAATCGATATGAATGAAGTTAAACTGATCATTCCATAACTGTGTTTCCTTTGTTTTTTCGATAAAATAATCTTTCAAGTCTTTAACACTCACCTGATAGCTATTCAGATCCGTACGACCAGGAACATCAAACACAAGAGTGTAAATTTCATCTTTATCATCAATATCCAAATCATCGGCAAAAGTCAGATAATCAATCATACCTGAGGCAAACTTTGTCTCGAAAAGTTTATGCGTTCCGGTCTTATCATAAATTTTCAATTTTCCCTCTGCAACTGTATGGTCGCCATATTCATCGCATAGATTAATAAAGATAGGCAAGCGATGTACTTCTTTTTTCTGCAGCGCAAAAACCGACATTCCAAATTCTGATGGATCTTGCTTATAGGCACATAAAACCCAAACAGGAATATTCGGTTTTTCGAATTTTTTCACTTCAAACTGTTTCGTCAATGTTTCTCCTGCCGGAATGAAAGCCGAATAAGTAGCGCCGGTCATGACTCCCGAATAGAGAACTATCGAACCTTTATATACGTTTATTTTCTGAAATTAATAAACGCCCGGATCTAATACAAATGGACTTGTTTTAAAACCACTACCAGTCTGAATCACATCCAACTCACCCTCAAAAATATGTCCAACAGAATATTTACCCTGGGTACCACTTTTCTTTTCTACTTTTATAGACACTTTATCGGGAATATCATTCGGATTACATAAGGCAACCTCTTGACCCCCATTCTTAGTTTGGTTATAATCACCAATATTGATAGAAAAACTCACCTCATTATCTTCCGATATAACTTCAGAAGTTTCAGATTCTGTATTACAACTGAATGCAATAATCATCAATCCAATAGAAGCGAATAATTTTAATACATTATACTTCATTGATTTTTACTTTTGGCATTTGTACTAAGAAGCAACAATTTGTCAAAACTCCATCGAAATTATTCTCCATTATTCAGAAACAAAGCTATGAATTCATACATGATACATCTGCATCCAATTATCCACAGCTTGTAACATTAACTGTTACATAAATGCAATTTAAATTATAAAAAGGAAGAATCACTTCTTATCTCATGGATTCACGGTAAAATAATCAACCTAGAATCATATATTATTGTTGCCTGATTTTAAGAATAAGGAAGGTATTTTCCACCTTCCTTATTCTATAATTTAAATTAGAAATCAGCAACCGGCACCTCTGGAAGAACCGGAAGTTCTCCTAATGCAGTTGTAGTTTCTTCAGTCATTCTTGGTTGGCAATGTGGATAAATGTAAATCATTTCCTGACCTTCATTGCAATTGCCAAAATGAAGATGAATAAAT
>JBOFCW010000007.1:0-7301 GCA_051646395.1 Bacteroidales bacterium | reverse complement strand
TAGATCGTTCGGGGAGAGATCATTCCGAAATGCAGGTAAGGACTCAGGCGAGAAGTGGCCGAAAGTTCAGGATGATTCCGGGCCGTGTCATATCCGGACAGCTTTCTTCCGGCGAACTCCGATAACAGTTCGAGTGCTTTGTTTTCGCCTCCCCGGAATGAGCCGGGGGGTACATAATTGCCCGTTCGTTTGATCCGAAGGTATTCCGCAAGCGCTTTTTCGGATGCTTCGGTGATTCCGTTTCGCAGAAAAGGCGTTCGATTCGGATCGTTTCTGTCGCCATTCGCGGCGGAAGCGACCCTTTCGGTAAAGTATTCCAGCTTTTTAAGCAGGCGTGGCCGCAAGGTACGTGCTGCCCATTCGGCATGGTCGGAGGCCGATTCGACAGGAATCAGCAAGTTGTCTTCTACCTCCAGAACCGGAAACGGAGCTTCCTGCACATGCCTCTTTTTTTTGGCGAAAAGGATGGGGATATAACTTTTCTCCGTAATAAGATATGCGGCTTCTTGCTTTAGGTATTCCGCGAAAGCATCTTCCTCTTCGCACCGGATTGTAAATGCGATTCCCGATTCGTTCAGGCCGGCTGCCACCTCTTGCAACCCCTCGCTTAAGAAAAGCGCTTGTCGGTAATTTATTTTCGGATCGGAGGGATCGGCAAGATACACCACTTCGAGCGATTTCGGATCGGAAAGACTCATTGCCCGTGCGATATCGAGCGCCAGGTTATCCTTTGTCCGTACCGAATGTCGCATGCGATAGATGATTTTCCCTGCTTTTTTATAGGGCGCTACGGCCGGGGTGAGGGTGATCCGTTCCGGTTGTGAATATGTCGATAAATCCATCTTGATAAACAATTTTATTTGTAATGCCTGTCCGCTTTGTTTGGTTCATAAAAAGACTAAAAATGGGTAGGTTTACACCGATAGGGAAGGGAAAGTCCGGTTATGGTGGCAATTTTGGCTAAAAACAGTGTTTTTTTCGTATAATATTTATCGTAGTGTATTGAAATTTGTTGATTTTATTATATTTACAATCAAATTTTGAAAACCAACCTATTAATAATTTAAAGTTATGCAAGAATTAATCGAAAACATCGAAGCCACTATGGCTGCATTTCAGGCTGACGCGAAACTACAGGCTGAAAAAGGAAATAAAGCTGCAGGAACAAGAGCTCGTAAAGCTGCTTTGGAAGCAATGAAGCTTTTGAAAGAATTCCGTAAAGTTTCTGTAGACGAATCTAAAAAATAATTGAAACGAATTCAATGAATCATTGAGATCCGTTTTATAAAAAAACTCCATTCGCAAAAAGATATTTCTTTTACGAATGGAGTTTTTTTATGTGGTTAAAGAGGTTTCGGTCCATTTTTCGCCAGGATCAATTTATTTTTCTTAGACCTCTTTTTAACGGCTTTCGTTGAAATTCGGACCGTCTTTCAAGGAGGTATGGGGTGTCTCTCGTTGAAAGACGGACTGTCTTTCGTCGAGATCCACTCCGTCTCTCAGTGAGATCCAGACCGTCTCTCCCCGGAAGACGGTCTGGATCTCACGGAGAGACGCATGTTTGGGGTGTGTTGTTTTTTGTCCGTAGGTCTGTATAAATCAGAAGTATATTACTTTCCAAAATTTAGATAGCAGGATTGGATTAAATTTTGTATCTTGTTATTTCTAAATTAAAATATTATGAGAAAAAACATTCCTGCCGAATTTAAAACCAAAGTAGCAATTTGAGTTATTAAAGGTCAGAAAACGATCAATGAGATTGCGAGCATCTATGAAGTTCAACTTTATCAGGTATGCGCCTGTAAAAATCTAATTCAATAATTAATCGGTTAAACATGGAAAATAAGGGTAAAATATTAAAAGGTATTTTGTATTGGGTATATTTCTTATTAAGTATTTCGTTTTTTATAATAATAAATTTTCAATTTCATTTTTTGCCAGAAGCTTTTATTAAAAACATCAGTTTCACTATTATTGGAATTTTGGTGTTTTTTATTTTGTTGATGGTTAATGATACCTTTCTATTGGATAAATATTTATATACAAAAAGTTATTCTGATTTTAAAATTAAGGCTGTTTTGTCTATTAAGATTAAACCATGGATTTATATTTTAATTTTTACGTTGTTGTATCTGCTAGTAACAATTAATTATAATATTATTGATACTGATATTATGAAAATAAGCTATGTTGTATGTCTGTTTTACAATGCTTTATTTTTGGTTTTATTGACAAGCGGTTTTTTTGTGCAAAATGATAGTTGAATAAGCATTTAAATATCGTTTTCTAAGATTTAGAATATTGATACCTTTAAAATAATTCGATTAATTATTAACTTATAAGTGTTGAGCCCGGTATATTACCGGGCTCAAGCCGTTTTATTATAAGTCTATTCCTTGTTGTATCTTAGTGAAGACATTTAATGAATGTCTGCGAATTATTTTTCATGAATTATGATAATGATATAAATCGACGGAAGTCAATAAATTGAATAGCGGCAGATTAATTCGCCTGTTTACGGGATTTAGGCGATGATTGCAATAAATTTGGAACTAACCGACAAATTATACCTGAATAGCCCGGTGAAAAATTATATTTGTAACAGAATTTATCCAAATAAAATATTTCAAATGAAGTCATTCGCTCGATTCGTGGTTCTTATGATTGTTTGTTGCCTTTTGCCGGGATTGATGCCGGAGCGGGTGCAGGCACAAGATTCGTTGCAAATCAGTTTGTTGACAGCGTCGCCCGGGTCGGAAGTTTACGAAAAGTTCGGCCATACAGCTCTTCGGGTACGGGATTATTCGGGGCGGACGGACATTGTATTCAACTACGGCTTGTTTAGCTTCAATGCGCCTAATTTTATCTATCGCTTTGTAAAAGGGGAGACCGATTATCAGTTGGGGGCGACTGAATTTCCTTACTTTACGATGGAGTATGCGATGCGCGGATCCCGTGTGACGGAACAGGTGCTTGACCTTTCGGCGCAGGAGGCAGCCCGGATTTATCGTGCACTGCTTGAGAACTATCGTCCCGAAAACCGGGAATACCGCTATAATTTCTTTTTTGACAACTGTTCGACCCGCCCGCGTGATATTGTTGCGTCGAATCTTAACGATTCGATCCGATATGCCGAGCCGGCGGAGCATCCTACGTTTCGGGAGCTGGTTTACAGCAAGACCGACCGCGATTCCTGGCTCTCTTTCGGAATCGATTTTACGCTGGGTGCCAATGCCGACCGCAAGAGTACTTACCCGGAGGAAATGTTTCTGCCGGAAGTGCTTATGGAAGCATTCGATCGGGCGCAGACGGGAGGTAAACCATTGGTGGCCGAAACGATCGTGCTGGTTGAGGAGGATGGGGAACCTGTGACGGCTGAACCATTTTTGCTTTCGCCTGTTTTTGTCTGCTGGAGCTTTTTCGCGTTGATGATGCTACTGTTTTTTACGGAGTTGCGTCGTCGCAGAATCTGCCGGATTGCGGATACCCTGATTTTTCTGGTAGCCGGGCTGGTGGGCTGTGTGTTGTTCTTCCTGAACTTCATATCGGTACATCCGGCGGTCGATCATAATTACAATTGTATCTGGCTTCAGCCGTTGCATTTGTTTGCGGCGGTTGCCGTATGGGTAAAATCACTCAAAAGAGTTCTGTATTATTATCATTTTGTTAACTTTGTAACCCTGTTAACACTGCTTGTTTGTTATGCGTGGATACCCCAGCATTTCAATGCGGCATTTTTCCCGTTGATCGGAGTGCTGATGTCACGTTCGGCAATCCATTTATTATTAAATAAAACCATTAGATGAATCGTTTTCTGACATCCCTGATCGTTGTACTGGCTGCAACCAATCTGAATGCCCGGCAGGTTTCCGAACTGCCGAAGCTGGTGGTGGGTATAACGGTAGATCAACTCAGAGGGGATTATCTGAATTACTTATACAATGCATTCGGAGAAAAGGGCTTCAAACGCCTGATTCAAAACGGACTGCTTTACGAGAACGTCGAGTTCGACTTCGACCGGCCGGACCGGGCATCCGCCATGGCTACCCTTTTCACGGGAGCTTATCCGAATTACAATGGCATCATCGCTTCGACCCTGTTTAATCCTTCTACCTTGCGTAGCGAGTCGATCATGCAGGATCTGAAGTATATGGGCAACTATACTTCGCTGACCGTTTCTCCCAAAAGACTGCTAACCTCGACCATTACGGATGAGCTGAAATCTGCTTCGGGCGGATTGAGCCGTATCTATGCGATCGCGCCGGATATGGAACAGGCGCTTATAGGAGGCGGACATGCCGCGGATGGCGCTTTCTGGCTTGATAACATCAACGGGAAGTGGGCGACAACCACTTTTTATCAGGATATCCCTTATTTCGTTGATCGCTACAACCGGACCGATGCTCCTGATAAGCGGATTGAGGATGCCGTATGGGAACCGATGCTCCCGGTAAGTGCTTATAAATTCATTCCTTATCTTTCGAGCGACTGGAGTTTCCGGCATTCTTTCGCACGCGTGCGGAAGGATCGCTTCAAACAGTTCAAGACCAGTGCGCTGGTAAACGAGGAAGTGAACCGCTTCGTTGAGCTTTTTCTGAATAACGGCGGACTGGCCCGCAATAACAATCCCGATTTTCTGAGTATTACCTACCATGCCGGTACCTATATGGGGGGAAGCGAACAGCAATATTCGCTGGAGACCCAGGATACTTATCTTCGCCTGGACAATACGTTGGGGAATCTGCTCGATATGATCGATAAGACGGTCGGGCTACAGAATACATTTATATTTCTCACTTCCACCGGTAATTTCGATACGCAGGTCAAACCGGCCGAACGTTACCATATACCGACGGGAGAATTCCATCCCGAACGATGCACGGCGCTGCTCAATACCTATCTGATGGCGCTTTTCGGTTCGGAAAACTGGGTGACCGGTTATCAGGACCAGCAGATTTATCTGAATCGGCGGGCGATTGAAAACAACAAGGTGGATCTGCATGAGATCCAGACCAAGGCTGCCGAATTCGTGATTCAGTTTGCCGGAGTACAAGATGTGGTTACATCCCATCAACTGCTGCACGGAAACTGGAATGAGAAGATCAACCGCTACCGCAACGGTTTTCACCGGAAACTTTCGGGCGATTTGATTTTGGCCGTTCAACCCGGTTGGGATATCATTCTCGACAGCAATCTGCAGCAGAAACAAACCGTTCGCAAAGACGGGATACCTGCTCCGCTGATTCTTTTCGGTCCGCAAATACCGCAAGAACGCGTGAAGCGGGTCATCGATGCTACCGAGCTGGCTCCCACTGTTTCGAAAGTGCTTCGGATACGATCTCCGAATGCATGTGATGCCCTTCCGTTACCGGAAATACGGTAATCACATTTTTTCGAAACTCAATTTTAAAATAAAAACAAAACAGATATATGGGACTTAATGATTTCCTGAAAAAAATCTTTGGAAATAAATCTCAAAGAGACCTTAAAGAGATTCAACCTTACGTTGATAAGATCAATGCGATCTATCCTGAAATAGCGGCATTAAGCAACGATGAGTTGCGCGACCGCACACAGCAGGTGATGCAACGCCTGCAGGAGGCTGTAAAAGCTGACCGCGAAGAGATTGCCAAACAGAAAGAAGGCATCGAGGATCTTGAAATCGAGCAGCGCGAGAAAAACTGGGCAGAGATCGATCGTCTTGAAAAAGCGATTATCGATAAATATGAAGAGGTGCTTGAGGCTTCTTTGCCTGAGGTATTTGCTATCGTGAAAAATACGGGTCACCGTTTTACGAATGCAGAAGAGATCGAAGTGACGGCTACCGACTTCGATCGTGAGCTGGCTGTAACGAAAGATTTCGTACGTATCGAAGGAGACAAAGCGATTTATTCGACAACCTGGAAAGCAGGTGGAAATGATATGCGTTGGGGAATGACGCACTACGACGTTCAGTTGTTCGGGGGTGCTGTTCTTCATAAAGGGAAAATCGCCGAGATGGCTACCGGTGAGGGTAAAACCTTGGTGGCTACGCTGCCGGTATTCCTGAACGCGCTTACACGCAACGGGGTACACGTGGTAACGGTGAATGACTACCTGGCAAAACGTGACTCGGAGTGGATGGGGCCTTTGTATATGTTTCACGGATTATCGGTGGATTGTATCGACCGTCACCAGCCAAACTCGGATGCGCGTCGTAAAGCGTATGAAGCGGATATCACATTCGGTACGAACAACGAATTCGGTTTCGACTACCTGCGTGATAACATGGCCATTAGCCCGAAAGATCTGGTGCAACGCAAACACAATTATGCAATTGTCGATGAGGTCGACTCGGTGTTGATCGATGATGCGCGTACGCCATTGATCATCTCAGGTCCGGTGCCAAAAGGGGAGGATCAGATGTTCGAACAGTTCTGTCCGCGTGTTGAAAACATCGTGAAAGAACAGAAAAACATGACTACCAAATTATTGGTAGAGGCAAAACAGAAGCTTGCTTCGGAAGATTCGAAGGTGCGTGAAGAGGGGGCTTTGTTGCTTTACCGTACGTATAAAGGTTTGCCTAAAAACAGCGCGTTGATCAAGTACCTGAGTGAACCGGGTATCAAAGCGGCGATGCTGAAAACGGAAGAATTCTATATGGCGGACAACAACCGCCAGATGCATATCGTTACCGATCCGTTGTATTTCGTGATCGATGAGAAAAATAACAGCATCGAACTGACTGATAAGGGGATCGACTTGTTGACCGGAAATTCGGACGACCCGGAATTCTTCGTATTGCCGGATATCGGTTCGCAGATGTCGGAACTGGAGGGAAGTACCCTTCCGGACGAAGACAAACAGATTAAGAAGGATGAGATCATGCAGAATTATGCCGTTAAGGCAGAGCGTGTTCATACCGTAAACCAGTTGCTGAAGGCATATACCATGTTTGAAAAAGATGTGGAATATGTGGTGATGGACAGCAAAGTGAAGATCGTAGACGAGCAAACCGGCCGTATCATGGAGGGGCGCCGTTATTCAGACGGACTTCACCAGGCGATCGAAGCCAAAGAGCGTGTAACGGTTGAAGCGGCTACGCAGACTTTTGCTACGATTACGCTACAGAACTACTTCCGTATGTATCACAAACTATCGGGGATGACCGGTACGGCAGAGACGGAAGCGGGTGAGTTGTGGGATATCTACAAACTAGACGTGGTAACGATCCCGACAAACCGTCCGATCGCACGTAACGACATGAATGACCGCGTTTATAAAACGAAACGCGAAAAATATACAGCCGTGATCGAAGAGAT
>JBOFCW010000318.1:0-1694 GCA_051646395.1 Bacteroidales bacterium | reverse complement strand
TGCTACAGTTGCTTAGAGCATATAATTCCGGGAAAATTATTAATGGCAATCTGAAGGGGTATTTTAATTCTTTATTGCAACAGGTTCCTGCAGGAGCAGACCGGATCCGTTCAGGATTGCCTGAAAATGTTTCGCTGGCGCATAAAACAGGATCTACTCAGGCTAATGGTAAAGGTCTTTATGCTGCGACAAATGATGTTGGCGTTTTTACTCTCCCAAATGGAGTTAAAATCGGGTTGGTTGTATTTCTAAAAGATTCGAAGAAAAATCGTGTAACCCGGGATCGTATTATTTCTGATGTTACAAAAGCCGTATGGGCAGATTTTCAATAAAAAAAGGAAATCCCATCAGAGATATTCGCTTCTCTGATGGGATTTTTTTATCAAAGAATGTATAAGACTTGCAAGAATGGAATCAAAAATCGTATACTTGCAAAATAATTGATAAAATCATATGTTGATATGAAGAAATTTAGAACATTAAATCTGTTTCTTTTGTTTGCATTTTCTGTTATTCTGACTTCGTGCCATATTGCAGATGATGAACCGGAAGATCTGATAGTCGGAGAGTGGGAAGTTACCCGATCAGCCGGATGGGAAATTCAGGGTGGAATAAAGACTGTATGGGATGAACCGCGAGGAGGTGTATTCTGGATGTTTTATGATGATGGGACAGGGTATGTTTTAGATGAAACAGAAATAGTCAGCCGTCCTGCTTATTTTGACTGGCGAGTTAGTAATGACCGTTTGATTGTGAATTCATCAGGTGATGTCTTTATATATGATATTGTTTCGCTAAATTATTCCCGCATGCTTATCGATGTGCATATTCTTGATGTAGATTATGAGGGCAGGTGGACCGAAACATTCAGTCGGGTACGTTAAATAAAAAAGAGAGTAATCAATTGATTACTCTCTTTTTTTATGCATACAGAACAGATGGATTAGAATTGATCCAGAATTTTTAATTCTGCATTTGGATAATAGTTATGCAGATATTTCTGCAAGTATTTCAAAGTGTCCTGTTCGATAGTTTCATCAGCTTTGGGATACAGGTTGTAAACAAGCATGGCTAAATCAAGTCCGCGCTGGCGTATAGCTTCAAGCGAAAGAAGTGTATGGTTGATGCTTCCAAGTTTACCCGATGTGACTAAAATAACCGGATAATGCATATCGGTCATGTAGTCAAGAGTCAGATAATCATCGGTTACGGGTACCATAACGCCTCCGGCACCTTCAAGAAGAACAACTTCATATTGTTCAGCAAGCCTGTCGGTAGCTTCTTTTATTTTGTTTCTGTCGATAGTTTTTTTATCAATCCTTGCTGCCAGATGCGGGGAACAGGGATAAGTGAATATGTACGGGCAGGTGTCGAAGTTCAGATCCGCTTCCTGCATAGGTATATTCATTATTCTGCGATGTTCAACTATATCTTCGGATTCGTTTACGCATCCCGTCTGAATCATTTTCTGAGTGATCACGTTTACCCCCTTTGCAAGTAGTTCACGCGCAATGATTCCTGTAGCAGCGGTTTTGCCCACATTTGTGTCAATTCCGGTTACAAAATAGACTCCTTTCATAAAGTTTGTGTTCTTAAAGTTAGGTGAAAGAATCAATCGTTTAGATTATCTATTTGCAGATGTTTAAATGCTTTTGGCAGATAATCAATAATATCGCTTGCAGTTACACCGAATT
>JBOFCW010000289.1:0-4706 GCA_051646395.1 Bacteroidales bacterium | reverse complement strand
ACCGTTATCAGATACACAAAAGTATGCGAAAGATTCATGAAAAACTCGATCGGAGGGGGATTGAATCGATTGAATAAAGTTTAAATAAGACCAAAAAACAGCTACGGCCGCACTCGTAAAGAATGCGGCCGTAGCTGTTTTTCTTCATCACATTCACTCCCAAACTTAAAAACTACAAACACAAAATAATCAAGCCATTACATAAAACACAAAATCCTTTGTAGTGGTAAAATAGGTGTAAAAAAAGCATCTTGTAGCGAATTCGTATGGTTTATTCTTATCAAAAGGTTGGTCGATAAGGCATACTTTTGAACTGTCTTTTAAGCTTACTCTATAAAAACACAAATAAGAAACACATGAAAAGAATTCTGTTCGCATTATGCTGTGCGGGCGCTTTTACCGCATGTTCGGAAAAACCGACCCAGAAAAACGACAATCCGGAGATGGATAAATTTATCCGTGAACTGATGGATAAAATGACATTGGAAGAAAAAATCGGTCAGCTCAATCTTCCATCAGCTGGCGACATCACGACAGGACAAGCCAAAAGCAGTGATATCGGCGAAAAAATCAAAGCCGGCCAGGTAGGAGCACTTTTCAACATCAAAGGGGTGGATAAGATTCGCGAAGTACAACGCGTAGCCGTTGAAGAAAGTCGCCTGAAAATCCCGTTGCTCTTCGGGATGGATGTGATTCATGGTTACGAAACGGTTTTCCCGATTCCTTTGGGTCTTTCTTGCACATGGGATGCCGATGCGGTTGAAGAATCTGCTCATATCGCGGCAAAAGAGGCGACTGCAAGCGGTATTAGCTGGACTTTCAGTCCGATGGTGGATATCTGTCGTGACGCACGTTGGGGACGCGTAGCCGAAGGTAGTGGAGAAGACCCGTATCTGGGGGGAGTAATGGCCGCAGCCATGGTCAGAGGATATCAGGGAGATGATTTGAAAAATCAAAATACGATGATGGCCTGTGTGAAACATTTTGCCCTGTATGGCGCACCGGATGCCGGACGCGACTACAATACGGTAGATATGAGTCGTCAGCGTATGTTTAATGAATATATGTATCCTTATCAGGCAGCAATCAACGCCGGGGTACTGACCGTTATGGCTTCTTTCAATGAGATTGATGGTATTCCCGCAACAGGAAACAAATGGTTGATGACTGACCTTTTGCGCAATCAATGGGGATTCGATGGATTCGTCGTGACCGATTACACGGGTATTCCGGAAATGATTGCCCATGGTGTCGGCGATCTGAAAGATGCCTCAGCGATGGCAATCAACGCCGGAACGGATATGGATATGGTTGGAGAAGGCTATCTGACGACGTTGATGCAATCTGTCAAAGAGGGTAAAGTATCGGAAAAATCAATCCATGAGGCTTGCCGCCGTATCCTGGAGGCGAAATATAAACTTGGTTTATTTGAAGACCCTTATAAATATTGTGATTCAGAAAGAACACAAACTGAAGTATATTCTGATGAACACCGGGCTATCGCACGTAAAATCGCATCAGAAAGCTTTGTGCTTCTCAAAAATGCAGACAACGTATTGCCTTTGAAAAAACAGGGTACCATCGCTGTTGTCGGACCGATGGCCAATACCCGGTCGAATATGACGGGAACATGGAGTGTGGCTGCTGATTTTAACAAATCTGCAACCGTGGTCGAAGGCCTGCAATCTGTTGTGGGAGACAAGGCTAAAATCCTTTATGCCAAAGGTAGCAACGTAATGGATGATGCCGCATACGAAGAACGTGCGTCTGCCTTCGGAAAAGGAATCGGACGTGATAACCGTTCGGCCGACGAAATGATTCGCGAAGCATTGCAGGTTGCAGCTAAAGCCGATGTGATTGTGGCTGCTGTGGGAGAAATCGCAGAAATGACAGGAGAGTCAAGCAGTCGTACTGATATCACGATTCCGGAAGCACAACAACGTTTGCTGAATGCGATGCTTAAAACCGGTAAGCCTGTCGTTCTTGTTCTATTTACAGGACGTCCGCTTGCACTGAAATGGGAAGAGGAAAATGTTCCGGCTATACTTAACGTATGGTTCGGAGGATCTGAAGCTGCTTATGCGATTGGTGATGTTCTGTTCGGTGATGTCAACCCAAGCGGAAAACTGACAACATCTTTCCCTGTGGTAGCAGGACAGGTTCCGTTGCACTATAATCATAAAATGACCGGACGACCACAATCAAAATGGTTTGAAAAATTCCGTACCAGCTATCTCGATGTTGACAACCTGCCTTTGTATCCATTCGGTTACGGTCTTAGCTATACGACTTTCTCTTATGGCGAACTGAAACTGAATTCAAAAAACATGGATCAGAATGGCTCACTGACAGCCAGCATCGACGTAACGAACACAGGTAGCAAAGACGGGGCTGAAGTTGTGCAGCTTTACATCCGCGATATCGTAGGATCGACTACTCGTCCGGTGAAAGAGCTTAAAGGCTTTGAAAAAGTATTCATCAAAGCGGGCCAAACCGCAACCGTCTCATTTACCATCACTCCCGAAATGTTGAAATTCTACAACTACGATCTTGATTTCGTAGCTGAGCCTGGCGATTTTGATGTAATGATCGGTGGAAACAGCAGGGATACGCAGACCGCACGTTTCACATTGAATTAATACTGATCCATAAAAAGATGCCTTTGGAAGCCTTTGCAATGATATTGCGATGTTTTCCGAAGGCATCTTTTTTATTTCTCCAACTGAAAAATAAATTATATACAGATGAAATCGCCATAACTCACCTAAAGTTGAGATACCCAACATAAGGTATATAAATGGCGCATCTGACTTTAATGAAAAAAATAAATTATATACAGATGAAAAGACATATCCTATTCTCTCTTTTATTACAGGGGATTACCCTATCGGGTATATCCGCACAAAACAAGACCTATTGCAACCCCATCAACATCGACTATGGGTATTGTCCGATACCCGCTTTTTCAAGCTGGGGTAAGCACCGGACAACCGCAGATCCGGTAATCGTAAATTTCAAAGGGGATTATTATTTATTTTCAACCAACCAGCAAGGATATTGGTGGAGCGAGGATCTTTCTGAATGGAATTTCGTCGCTCAACGTTTTCTGACACAAGAAGCGATCGAAAAGACAGAAAATAAATGGGATGATCTTTGTGCACCGGCGGCATGGGTACAAGGAGATACGCTCATGGTATTCGGTTCGACCTACTCCCGTTTGTTTCCTATCTGGGGAAGTACAGATCCGAAAAATGCAACTCCAGACTGGTTTAAGGTCGTTGAACGCTTCGATATCGGGGGCTGGGATCCCGCTTTTTTTATCGATGATGACGAGCGGCTGTATATGTATAACGGGAGTAGCAATATGTATCCGCTTTACGGCATTGAGCTTGACCGATCAAGCTTCGCACCCATCGGTACCCGCAAAGAACTTTTACTAAACGCACCCGACCGTATCGGATGGCACCGTTTTGGCGAAGCGATGAACAATTCCTTTATGAAACCCTTCATCGAAGGGGCCTGGATGACAAAACACAACGGAAAATATTACCTGCAATGGGGAGGGCCGGGCTCTGAATTCAGCCATTACGCGGATGGTTATGCTGTGGGCGACTCTCCGCTGGGACCTTTTACCCACGTTTCATTACCATTAAGTATCAAGGCCGGAGGCTTTGCGCGCGGAGCCGGTCATGGTTCTACCTTTCAGGATAACCGGAATAATTACTGGCATGCATCTTCGATGGTGATCAATGTAAAAAACAATTTTGAAAGGCGTCTGGGACTTTGGCCTGCGGGGTTTGATCCGGATGGCAACATGCATTGCAACACTGCTTTCGGAGATTATCCCCATTATTTGCCGGGACAATCGGACCATCTTGATGGCCGTTTTACGGGCTGGATGCTGCTGAATTATGATAAACCGGTACAGGTATCCTCTACCCTGGCCTGTTATTCACCCAATAAATGTGTCGATGAAAACATAAAGACTTACTGGAGTGCTCAAACAGGAGATCAAGGCGAATGGATCATATCCGATTTGGGAGAAGAATCAACCGTGCATGCCATCCAAATAAACTATGCAGATCAGGATGCCGGATTTATGGGTAAAACACTGGATAAGTTCCATCGTTATAAGTTATTCTGTTCGTCGGATGGAAAAAAATGGAAGACACTCATCGATAAAAGCAAAAATACAAAGGATATACCACATGAATATGTGGAACTGGACAAGCCGGTAAAAACCAGATACCTCAAAATGGAAAACCATCACATGCCTACCGGCAAGTTTGCGCTTTCCGGATTCCGGATCTTCGGAACAGGGAACGGACAAAAGCCGGATGCGGTAAACCAGTTCATGTCGCTCCGTAGCGAAGAAAACAGAATGAGCGCATGGCTCCGATGGCAACCGGTTGAAAATGCCTATGCTTATAATATCTACATTGGCACAGAGCCCGATAAACTCTACAATTGCGTGATGGTATATGATGTAAACGAATATTATTATAACGGCATGGATAAAACGCAGCCGTATTATTTCGCCATCGAGGCAATCAATGAAAACGGTACCTCGGAATGGGTACGAGCGGAAGCCAGATAAAGAACAAAAAAGTCATCCACGACAAACTGGAGTTGCTAACTTTTCATGGACAAAAAGTTAAGGTGAAAAACTTAATTTTACAGAATGGGACAAGAAAGGACACATTACG
>JBOFCW010000243.1:0-3364 GCA_051646395.1 Bacteroidales bacterium | reverse complement strand
GTACCTTTTCCATGCTTTCGGAATAGGAGAGGTTATGCTTTTTACTCATGACGAAGAGCAACCCGTCTTCCTTGCGTATCTCGCGGGTGATGATCAACAGGTCGTCGTACGATTCGAGTTGGTGAAACGTCACTTCGATGGGAGTTTCTTCCAGGGTACGGTGTATCGCTTCGCGGGTACGATCGTTGGCATAAATTACGAGTCTGGCACCGGAAGAACGCATCATCTGCCAGATCCGTTTTGTCCAGAATAAAAATCCCAACTCCTCTTCGGCTCTTGGCGGAATTACCATGATAAAGCGGTTTATGGTCGATAAAGGTTGATACGATTTGTAGATATACGAATTGATATTACTGTTTTTAATCACTTTTTCAACCAGTAATCCAAGTGAACCTTTGCGAATGAAATCTTCCGAATTTACGCCAAGTATCAGGTCGTTGATCTGATTTTCGCGTACGATTCCCAATATGCCGTTGGTAAGGCTGATGTCGTAGCGGAGCAGGGTATTGATCTGGCGGTCGCTTGCCGCGGCAATGCTGCGCGCCTTGTCGAAAATCTTGTTCGACAGGGATAGTTGTTTTTCCTCTTCGAAATCGTTGTCGATGATATTGGCAACGAAAAGGGAGTTCTGATTTCCGGTACCGTTCATAGCGTTGCCTAACAACAAAAGTTCTTCGACAGAATCGGGGTTGTTAACCGGGATCAGGATTTTACCAAAGCGTTTATTCAACGGTGTGGCGATAACCGGTTCCTGTTTGATGGTGAGTTGTTGCGCTCCGCGTTGAGCAGCCAGCGTTGCGATCGTACAGGTGATGAATATCATGACGATGGTACCGTTTAAAACGCTTTCATTGAGCAGGCGAATCGGTTCACCCTCGGGGGTATATCCTAAAATCACATTGAATCCGACCATTACCGCGGCCAGGGTAGCCGCCGCCTGGGCGTTGCTCAATCCGAAAATGATGGAACGTTCGGGTTTGCTGAAGCCGAAACTGCGTTGGGCGAGATAGGCTGCAAGATATTTGGAGAGCGTCGCTACGACGGTCATAACCAATGCGACAAAAAGCGTATTGGGATCGGAAAGGAATACACGGTAGTTGATCAGCATACCTACTCCGATCAGGAAAAACGGGATGAAGATGGCATTTCCGATAAACTCGATTCTGTTCATCAGCGGGGAGGAGTGCGGGATCAACCGGTTAAGAGACAGACCGGCAAGAAAGGCGCCGATAATCGCTTCGATACCTGCTATTTCGGCCAGTACAGCTCCCAGGAAAACCATCAGTAAAACGAAAATATACTGCGAGATATTGTCCGAGCAATTTTTAAAGAAGAAACGGGCGATAACCGGAAACAGGAAAAGAACGATTGCCCCGAAAATTAAAACCGAAACGATAAGCCGGATCCAGAAACTCATATCTACTTCTCCACGTGTCATCCCTACGATTACGGCCAGTACCAGCAGAGCCAGCGTGTCGGTGATCATCGTACCTCCCACCGTAACGGTTACGGCGCGGTTGCGCGTAATGCCCAGTTTCGTGATAATAGGGTAGGATATCAGCGTATGCGAAGCGAACATGCTGGCCAGTAAAACGGATGTCAGGAGAGAGAAGTGGAGGATATACAAACCGGTAAGAACACCCAATGTCATCGGTATGGTAAATGTATATAACCCGAACAGGATACTCCGCGTACTGTTTTTCTTGAAGTCGTTCAGATCGATTTCAAGCCCGGCAAGAAACATGATATAGAGCAGACCTGCTGTTCCGGAAAGAATGATACTGCTGTCGCGAAGGATCAGATTGAAACCGTTCGGACCGATTATTGCTCCCGCTACGATCAGACCCAGGATGTGCGGGATGCGTAGTTTATTAAGCAATATAGGCGCGAACAGGATGATAGACAGGATAATCAGAAATTTGATTACCGGATTTTCTATCGGCAGGTTGAGGTCGGTCAGGGTGTATAATAACATAGGATAATTTTTAAAATCCCAATATACATAATAAAAACTAAAAATCCTGCTGTCCATAATTCGGAGAGCAGGATTTTTAATTTATGGATTGTTGTTTGTCACGAATCTTTTTATTTGTCGAGCTTGAATTCTTTTTTGCCGATCAGGTTGCCGTCGGCGAAAATATCCACGCGGTAATTGCCCGGATAAAGATATTCCTCGATTGCCCAATACATGGTAACAGGCATTTCTTCACCATCATATTCGACCATTTTTCGGATCGAATAGTTGATTTCCTGGTTTTCATACGGGAAAACATCATTGCGGTTTTTTACCAACACATCATTGTCGGGCTTCATGATACGCACATAGATTGTTTTTTCGCCGATTTGAGCGGTTACATTTTTGGCCAGGGTGAATGAGATTTTTATTTTTTCTGCCCGGCTGATCTTATCGGTTTTCTTGTTGCGTTTGGTCTGTGCTTCGGCTGAGATAGCCACAGCATCGAGTTTAGCTGCAAGCGTCACCTTGTGGGTTAGTTGCTCTTTCTGTTTTTTTAGTTCTGTAGCAGTCTGGGAAGCTGCCTGATATTTGCGGCGTACTTCCTTGTTCTCTTCCACAAGTTGTGCGTTGAGTCGGTTCAGCGAATCTACCTGTGCGACATAGGTGCGCAAAACGGATCGAACGGTAGATAATTCTTTCTTAAGCTCGTTGATGCGACGGGCATTGGTGGCCTTGGTCGTTTTTAGCTCTTCGACCAGACGTTGCACTTTCATGCGCTCGTTTTCGAGCTTATCGATCAGTGAATCGTTGTTCACATTGAGTTTGTATCCCTCATATTGGATGGCAAGCTGCGAATATTCTTCTTCGAGCTCTTCTTTTTCTATCTTGTATTGTTCGGTCAGATCGTTTAGCTGGCGTTGCGTGGAAATGATGTAAAAGGTTATCCCTGCGCCAATAAGCAATAATGCGGCTATACCAATTCCAAGCCAAAGTTTCTTTTTATTTTCCATTGTGATTTTTCAAATTTGCCTTGGTTGCAAAGGTATTGTTTTTAAAAGAATACACAATTACGGGGCTAAAATGAGAGTAATGTATGTGTCGGATTTAATAATAATTTAACGATTAAAACCGATGTATATGAGCGAAACGCGCTTGGGGCTATATATTTTCTCTATATTTGCATTCTAATTAATGATAGAAAAAGAATAAACAGAATCAATTTATATGGCTTTCAAACAGGTGCTTAAATTCTTTACAACAAATATATTCGTACGTAATTTGTTGTTATTGGCTATAGTAACCGCCTTATTGATCTGGGGAGTGTTGTTGTGGCTTGATAGCTATACGATGCATAATCAGGCTATTCTGGTACCCGACGTGAAAGGGTTGCAGGAGGAAGTGGCTGCG
>JBOFCW010000225.1:0-6996 GCA_051646395.1 Bacteroidales bacterium | reverse complement strand
TTACGAACGATACCACGTTCGGTGGATACAATCGTCCCGGTAACAGAGCCAGAATTGATAAATGGGGACTTGAATATACAATTAATTTTGGGAAGATTCCCGCTCTGAATACAAGTATTATTGTTGATGGTGCTTATATGAACATTGAACGTACGAATACGGGGCGTGAATATGTTTATAAACCGACGACGATCAATCAACAAAATCGCAAATATGCCGCCATTTATGAATTTAATAATTCGAACGGAGGTATCGGTTCGAGAAGTCAGCGATTAAATACGAATGTTCGTTTCGTGACAAATATTCCTCAAATCCGGATGGTCGTATCGCTTGGATTACAATGCGTCTGGTTGGATAAAACCCAACGGATCATATCGAATACCGAAGGCGGCCGGGTTATTATGCGTGACGAAAACGGAAATCGGGTAGAGGGGGATGTTTATAAAGATGGGAAGTACATGAAATATGCATATCCTGTCGCTTTGGTCGATTTTCAGGGAAAAGAGATTCCCTTCACAGAAGAGATGCTTCAGGATGCGCATGTGAAGGAATATGAGGTCCGTTTGAGTGCCAATTCTTTTTTGGAAGACAATCCGAATCCTTATTTTCTGCTGAATCTGCGCTTGACCAAGGAGTTTGGTAATATTGCCCGTTTCTCTTTTTATGTGAATAACGTGACTCATTCTAATCCGAAGCGTTATTACCGTTCGGTAGGAATGTACCGACGTGTCAATCCGGATATTTATTGTGGAGCTGAGCTTTCATTTAGTTTTTGATTCCGCTTCCTGAATTTGAATATTCACAGGAGTTAATTCATCTCAAAAAAATATAGATCATATACAAATGCTTAAAATAAATTCAAGATATAGATTAACGATTAATAACCCTTATCATTTCGTCTTTTTGCTGCTGCTTTGCATTCATTCAGGATGTATGAAGGAGAAAATGGACGCCAATCATGCAACTGTGATCGTACAGGTTGTTGCTCCTGAGGGTCTTATGTGTGATCTGGATAGTGTTTCAGTAGAATTGAATCATACCCAATTACCCGTTTCTTATACAGCTCTTACAGATGCGTCGGGAAAGGCTCGTTTTGATGTGGAGTATGGTTTTTATCGCGCAAAGGCATCTTTCAAGTATACAAACGAAATGCGCGAAGGGGTTTTGAATGCATCGTCTTCCATGATTGTCGTTAATAACAATCGTGAAAAATATATTGAGATGGAAGCTGCGTATCCGCGTAATGAACAATTGGTTTTCAGTGAAATTTATTATAGCTGCTGCAAAGGGGCAGACGGAAAGAATTATTTAAAAGATCAATACCTGAAAATATGTAATAATTCACCCGAAGTAGCTTATCTGGATAGCATCTGTATCGGTTTTCTTGATCCGATGAATGCCAGTCAGTCTCTGAAAGGATGGGAGGGTTTACCATACTTACCCATCATCAATTTTATGTGGATGTTTCCAGGAACAGGTAAAGATTTACCACTACAGCCGGGTCAGGAGATTGTAGTCGGCGTAAATGCTATCAATCATATCGCACTTGGTAACACCCAGTCGGTCGATTTATCAAAAGATGGTTACTGGGCTATGTACGATGAGAAGGCGAATCTTACGCAGCAATCGCCACCCGCGCCGGGAGTGAAATGCATGCTCAATGTCTGGAAATACAGGGGTTCATCGAGTTTGTCATCAACCAATAGTCCGGCCTGGATTATGTGGAAATTGCCTGACATGTCGATGGAGCATTTTCTCAACAATTACATCATGAATCACCCAACCAACACGACGAGTACTTCTCTTTATGTAACTGTGCCAGTCGAGTGGGTATATGATGGAGTGGAGTGTTTCGAACGTCCGGGATATGTGAAAAGACTACCGGCATCCATCGATAACGGACACACTTCGTTGAATGCGAGTATCGGATCCGGATTAGCTGTTCATCGCAAAGTCGATGAAAAACTATCTGGCCCTGAACGTATCGTTTACATGGATACCAACAATTCAAGTGAAGATTTCATCGTGAAAAAACCGTCATTAAAAGAATAAGTTATGGTAAATAAAAAGAATCTGATTCTCTCGTTTGCACTACTTATGACGGTCGGGAATCTGGGGGCACAACAAATAGAAAACCAACGTATATATTATACTTTTGCTCAGTTGCAGAATGCAAATGCATGGCTTCAATCTCAAAATGCAGCCGGACTGAGTACCTATGATCAGGAGGACTTTACACAGGCATATCTACAGACGTCGATCGAAGATGGTGGGTTACGGAATGTTTATTCTCCCGAATCGCGCAACGATTACCGCTTGAATATGCAATCCTATCACCGGATCAATAAAGTGATGTTGTATGGTCGTTTTCTTTTCGATTATGATTTGAGTAAAAATCAAAACTGGACTTCGATGACCAATCCGGGGAGTTCGCCATTACATATCGGCGATGCCACTCCGGGCAAACAGACCAGAGAAACCTATTTTATCGATGGAGGTGTGGGTGTTCCTGTCTGGAAGAACCTGGTTGTTGGAGGATATTTTGATTTCACAGGTATTTCTACAGCCAAGAAAAAGGATATCAGAAATAAGAACACATATAGCCAGTATCATATTTCACCGTCGTTGATGTGGGAACAAGGTCCGTTCCGTATCGGAGCAAGCTACCGCTTCGGTTCGGAGGTGGAGGATATCGAATGGAAAACATTCGGTGATGCCATGCAGCATGAAGTTTTTTATTTTCAGGGTTTATGGTTCGGTCCGAGTGAAAGAACAACCGGTAATGTAACTGGTCGCAGATATGAACGAAATGAAAATAAAGGGGCTTTACAATTGGAATATCATACTTCCGGAATCCGTTTTTTTAATGAAATATCCTTAAGTGAACAGAAACAAAAGGCATATCTCATCGTAGAGGATGAACGGGGTGGTGAAAATAGAAAGGTGAATTACGAATACAACGGACAGCTCGGAATCAATCGGGGTCTTTTCAAACAAACGCTTTGTTGGAATGCCGGACATGATTTTTTGAAAAATTACGAAAATCTGCAGCAACGCGAACTGGTTGATTTTATTTATCGTTACGTGCAATACGGGACGCTTTTGCGTTATACAGAATCCAATTGGAATACCGGCCTGCATTATGAATTATTTCGCAAACGTACGGTAGATAACGATTGGAAAATGAACTGGCGGCTAACACTCGAAGCAGGTTATGATTTCAGAGATCAACGCTTTCGTACCTATCCGAATAGTTACCAGCAACAGATCAATCGCATTTATGTAAATGCCGGATTTGAAAAAAACTTTTCCTGGAAAAGGGGGATGTTGGATATGGGTCTTCAGGCAGGTTACCGATCCGGATGGGGAACGCCGGTTTCTGTTGTCGAGAACGAAACGAACGGTTATCAGTTTCGGGCCGATCTGCAACAACAAGAATATGACTATCTGGCAGCAAACGTGGCGGCAGGCAAACTTCAGGCCCGTTATACGTATTTCCTGAACAGTCAAAGCGGACTATCTTCGTTTGCGCACGTTTCATATCGTTATGACAAAGCGACATCCGGGAACATGAAAGGCCGCGGACGATCGTTTGTCGATATCACATTAGGTCTTAACTTTTAAATCATAAAGTAATGAATTTTAGATTAATGGCAGCCGGATTACTATTCGGTGCTTTTTCTCACCTGAGTTATGCAGATGAGGGGATGTGGCTAATGACTCAGTTTGAGGAAACCATCTATCCGAAAATGAAGAAGATGGGATTGTCTCTTAAGCCGGGTGAAATTTATGACGAACAAAAAGTTTCGTTAAGTGATGCGATCGTAGCCCTCGACGGTGGTGCTTGCACAGGAAGTATGATTTCCGGGCAGGGGTTGTTGATTACGAATCACCATTGTGCTTATGGGGATGTTCATGCAGCAAGTACAAATGAAAAAAACTATCTTCTGGATGGTTTTTGGGCGGGTTCTTATAATGAAGAGCTTCCGGTACCGGGCAAGACCGTTCAGTTTCTCAGACGCATCCTTGATGTGACAGACGAAGCTCAGGCCGAAATGGATAAACTCGACCGGGAGGGTTTCAAAGGGATGAAGGGTAGACGCCTGTCCCGCTTGCTGGAAGAAAAATATGCCAAAGAATCGGGTATGCTCGCTCAGCTCGGTACGATGTGGAAAGGAACGAAATATTATATCTTCCTTTATGATGAATATAAGGATGTTCGTTTGGTAGCGGCTCCGCCCGAATCGATCGGTGCCTTCGGAGGCGAACAGGATAACTGGCAATGGCCACAACACAAAGGTGATTTTGCAATGTATCGGGTTTATACTGCTCCTGATGGTTCCGCAGCCGAATATGATGCGCAGAATGTGCCTCTGAAGCCACGTCGCGTACTGGATATATCGACCAAAGGTATCAAGGATGGTGATTTTACGATGATTCTGGGATATCCCGGACGTGTACATCGTTATACCTCCTCGTTTGAAGTAGCCGAGAAACAGAATATTATCAATCCGATTATTTGTGATTTGCGCCGCACGAAACTTGAGATATGGAAAAAATACATGGATCAGGATCCCACTACACGACTGAAATATGCAGATCGTTATTTTGGCACCAGCAATGTGACCGATTACGCACGGTGGGAAAACAAGTGTTTCTATCGTTATGATGTAGAAGCTTTGCGTCAGCAGGAGGAACAGGAGCTGGATGCCTGGTTAAAAGCAGAGCCGGCCAGAATGGAAAAATACGGCGATCTGATTGCCAACATGCGAGCGGCTTTCAATCTGCGTCAGGAAATCATGCGGCAGAAGATTTATTATCGGGAAGGATGGGCGACAGCGAGCGATTTAATCAATAGTGCCCGTCGTCTTTCTGCATTGGCTCTTGATATGAAGAAACAGAAGATCACGACCCTGCAACCGGGAGATTCGCTGCTTACAGAATTTTTGGGCAGAATGGACCGTATTATTTTTGATAAAATCGATCTTTCGGCGGATAGAGAGGTGTTGTCGACCTTGCTGGGTTCGTTCCTGACACATGTCCCATACAATTTATATGGTGAAGGATTGCAGAAGGTATATGATGCCTATCAGGGTGATGCACGTAAGATTACTGATTATATCTTTGATTCATCCATACTGGCAAACCGCGACAGGCTGCATGCCTTCTTCTCTGTGCCGCGTACGGCGGATGAATTTACCGGTGATATCGCTATCACGATGGCAGAAACATCCCGGATCATGGATTACAATCAGGTTCAGATAGCACTTGAAGATTCGTCGTCACTACGCGGTGATGATTTGGCCCGGGTCTATACCCAGGCTTTATACGATATGCGGGAGGATAAGAAAATACCGCAATATCCCGATGCCAATTCGACGATGCGTCTTACCTTCGGATCTGTAGGGAATGTAAATCCATCTGATGGAATCTGCTATGCATCCCAGACAACCATACAGGGATATCTGGATAAATGTGATCAGAGTGATTATGAATTCCGTGTTCTTCCTCAAATGATGCGATTGATCAAAACGCAGGACTGGGGCAAATGGGGAAGCAAAGGTACTTTGCCTGTGAACTTCCTGACAAATCATGATATTACGGGAGGAAATTCCGGTAGTCCGGTACTCAATGGAAAAGGTCAGTTGGTTGGTCTTGCTTTTGATGGTAATCGGGAAGGAATGGCAGGAGATGTCTATTTCCATCCGGAATTATCGAAAACCGTGTGTGTGGATATCCGTTTTGTCTTATGGCTCATTGAGAAATATGGCAATGCCGGTTACCTGTTGCAGGAAATGAATATGAAATAATTATGAATAGGCCGGTTCTTTTCGCCTGTTATTCCATAAACGATAGGAATAACAGGTGAAAAGAACCGGCTTTTTTGTAACCTAAATGTAACTGTAATTCTTGGAGGTGTTCTAAATGCTTCCTCTATATTTGCCATCGGAAAAATCAAATGATTATGCAACTGAAACTTTCTATCAAAATTTTCTCATTCTTTTTATGCTTATTCAGCCTGATTTCAACACAGGCAATCCAGTCTCAAAACCGATTTAAGACGATGTTTGACGAAGATTCGATTTACATGAATCCAACGGATCAGGCATTGTTGAATCAGTTGAGGAACATGCCTAATATTGAAGTCGGGAAGGGGATTACTTTCCAGCCCAAAGACAAATGGTATAAACTAACCATGCGAATCCGTATGCAGAATATGGTCGGACTATCTTTTGATGATCGTTTTTCTCTCGATAAAACAGAAGCTCAGGTGAAGCGTCTGCGTCTGCGTTTCGATGGGTATATCTACTCTCCGAAGCTGACTTATTCGGTACAATTGGGTTTTACTCCCTATGATTCGAAACCGCTGCCCAATGGCAATATGAATATTGTGCGTGATGCGATGATTTATTACATTCCGAATGCGACATGGAATATCGGTTTCGGACAAACCAAAATCAAAGCCAACCGTGCGCGAACAAATTCTTCGAGTGCGTTGCAGTTTGTAGACCGATCGATTGTAAACAGCGAATTCAATATTGACCGGGATTTCGGTTTCTTCGGAGAATACAATACGCGTCTTTTCAGTGACTTTAATCTTGTAGCCAGAGGATCGGTTACCAGTGGTGACGGTCGTAACTTTCAAAGTTCGACTAAAAGCGGATTCTCTTATACCGGACGTTTGGAATTATTTCCTTTGGGTCGTTTCAAGGCATACGGCGATGTATTCGAGGGCGATTTTGAGCGTGAAGAGACTCCGAAAATTCTATTGGCAGGAGCATATAGCTACAACGACCGGGCGAAACGGCTTCGTGGACAAACAGGGGATCTGATTGCCGGCGATCAGACACGTAACCTGGCTAATTATTATTTTGATTTCATTTTCAAATACCGAGGCTTTGCTTTTTATACAGATTGGATGGGACGTGTTTGTAACGATCCTTTTATCCGCGTTGACGATGAAATTGTTCAATCTGTCTTTGCCGGTGACGGTTT
>JBOFCW010000204.1:0-5411 GCA_051646395.1 Bacteroidales bacterium | reverse complement strand
CATCATCGGGGTTAATTTATTCGATTCGTTACAAAAACAGCCCAAACAGGTATATGCAGATATCGTGGTGAATGCAGCCGGAATATGGGGGCAACACATTGCTTCTATGGCAGAGGTTCCGTTGAAAATGTTCCCGGCAAAAGGGGCCTTGCTGATTATGGGGCATCGCCTGAATCAGCTGGTAATCAATCGTTGCCGTAAACCAGCAGATGCGGATATATTAGTGCCGGGAGATACCGTTTCTGTAATTGGTACTACATCAAGCCACATTGACTATGATCAGATCGATAACATGAAGGTCACACCGGAAGAGGTGGATATTTTGCTGGCTGAAGGTCAGAAATTAGCCCCGGCGCTGGCTTCTACGCGTATATTGCGAGCTTATGCGGGAGTGCGTCCTTTGGTGGCAGCTGATGATGATCCGACAGGGCGTAATATCAGCAGGGGGATCGTTTGTCTTGATCATGCCGTAAGAGATGGTCTCGAAGGGTTTGTTACCATTACCGGAGGGAAGCTGATGACTTATCGTTTAATGGCAGAAATGGCTACCGATATGGTTTGCCAGAAACTGAAGCATGAAGCCAAATGTCGTACGGCAGAACTTCTTTTGCCTGGTTCTGAAAAAGTATTGGAATCAGATGAGGAAAAGAAAGACTCCGATGCGAAAAAACATACTTCGCATAAAGCGGCACGGGGTCGTCACGGATCTCTTTCGGATCAGATACCTGAGAAAAATGAATACGATAATGCGCTTATCTGCGAGTGTGAAGCAGTTTCGGTAGGAGAGGTGAATTATGCGATTGAAAAACTGCATACCTATGATTTGAGTAGCCTTCGCCGGCGTACGCGTGTGGGAATGGGTACCTGTCAGGGGGAACTGTGCGCTTGTCGTGCTGCCGGTTTGTTGGCCAATAGCCATAGCTGCACGGATCGTGCAAAAGACGATTTGAAATCATTTTTAAATGAGCGTTGGAAAGGTGTTTATCCGGTAGCATGGGATCAGACCCTGAGTGAGAGCTATTATACAGCCTGGATTTATGAAGGGGTTTGTGGTTTAAAATAATGGAATAAAGAAGATAATTTACCATGAAGTTTGATACAATTATTATTGGTGGTGGTTTGAGCGGGCTGGTCAGCGGGATTTTGCTTGCGGAGAAAGGACAACGGTGTGGGGTCGTTTCGTCAGGAGCTGGAGCCTTGTATTTCAATTCGGGATCATTTGATTTGTTGGGATACGATAAAGATGGAAATGTGATAACGAATCCATCTTCGAAAGTGGATGTTTTGGATGAGGTTCATCCTTATCGGAAAATAGGTTCCAAACGGCTTACGGAATATGCAGACAATATCAAGGCTCTTTTTGAACGAATGGGCGTTTCGCTCCATGGCAACGAAGCTTGCAATCATTACCGGTTGACACCTACCGGAGCATTCAAGCCGACTTTTCTGTCAATGGATGAGTTCTTTTTGGTAGATGATCCGACCCGGATTCCATATAAAAAAGTTACAATTGTAAACATAAACGGATTTTTAGATTTTCCTTCCGGTTTTGTTGCCGAAAGCCTGGAGAAGCATGGCGTGAGGTGTCGGGTTTGTTCCTGCTCAATACCGCAGCTCGAAAAAATACGACAATCGCCAACAGAAATGCGCGCGGTGAATATCGGTCGTGAATTTGAGAAACCGGGTGTATTGGAGGATTTTGCACGTGAGCTTAATAAGATAGATCACGATGCGGATGTATTATTGCTTCCCGATGTTTTTGGCTGGATGCAGACCGATATGGTGAAGCGTCTGAACGGGTACCTTAATGTTCCGGTCAAAATTGTTCCTACACTACCTCCATTGGTTGCCGGTATTCGCCTGCATACTTTGTTGAGTCGCTATTTTAAGAAGCTGGGAGGTCATATTTTTGACGGAGATGCTGTGACCGGCGGTGTTTTCGACAAGGGTATATTGAAGTCGGTTTCTACTCGCCGTCACGGTGATATCGCTTTATTTGCTGAAAATTTCATTTTGGCAACGGGAGGTATTTTTTCACGTGGTATCACATCAGCACCCGACTCTTTCTATGAATCGATTTTCGGTCTGGATGTTTGTTACAATAAGGCACGAAGCGAATGGTTTGATTCGGATTTTTTTAAGACGCAGCCTTATATGAGTTTCGGGGTGAAAGCAGACGATCGTTTTCGCGGAAGTCTTGATGGAAACAATATAAATAACCTGTATGTGGCAGGAGCCGCTCTCGGAGGTGTTAATTCTTTGCAGGAAGGAAGTGGAGGAGGAATCGCCCTGATGAGTGCTTGCCATGTAGTAAATGATATCTTTAATAAATCGGATCATGGAAAGAGTACAATATAATATCAGTGAGAATAATTTTGAAAAATGCCTGAAATGTACGATCTGTACGACGGCATGCCCAGTTTCGGCGGTCAATCCTTCGTTTGGTGGACCGAAAGTGTCCGGTCCGGATGGGGAACGACTACGATTGAAAAAACCTTTTTTCTTTGATGAATCATTGAAGTATTGCCTTAATTGCAAGCGTTGCGAGGTGGCCTGTCCATCGGATGTTAAAATCGGCGATATCATTCAGGGAGCCCGTATAAAACATAGTAAAAGCAAACCGCGTTTGCGCGATATCATGTTGTCGAATACGGATATCATGGGGCGTATGGCTACGCTGATAGCACCTGTGGTGAATACGAGTCTGCGGTTGAATCCGGTAAAGAAAATGATGGAAGGTATTCTTGCGATTGATTCTCACCGCACTTTTCCCTCTTATGCTTCGCAAAAATTCGAAAGCTGGTATCATAAATATACTGCGAAACAACAATTGCTTTTTGATAAGAAAGTTGCCTTTTTTCATGGTTGCTATGTCAATTATAATAATCCGCAATTAGGAAAAGATTTGCTTCGGGTCATGAATTCTCTCGGCTATGGAGTTCTCTTGCTTGAGAAGGAAGCCTGTTGCGGAGTGGCTCTTATTGCGAATGGTCTGATCAAACAAGCGACCCAGCAGGCTCGTGACAATATCCGTACGATCCGTAAAGCTGTGGTTGATCAGGGATTGACGGTATTGGGAGCTTCCTCGACTTGTATGCTGACTTTGCGCGAGGAATATCCTTCGCTTTTGCAGGTGAATAATGATGATGTGAAAGATCACATGGAGTTGGCTACACGCTTTATTTATAGATTGATTAATGAGGGTAAGGTGAAAATCGCTTTCAAAAAAGATTACAAAGCGAAAGTTGTTTATCACACACCCTGTCATATGGAAAAGTTGGGTTGGTCGATCTATTCTACTTCTTTGATCCGGATGATACCGGGTGTTCATTTTGAGATGCTGAATTCTCAGTGTTGCGGAATCGCCGGTACTTATGGATTTAAAAAGGAAAATTATGCAGCATCTCAGGAAATCGGTGAGGGTTTGTTCAGGCAGATACGCGATGCTCGACCGGATATGGTGGCTACCGATTGCGAAACCTGTAAATGGCAAATCGAGATGTCGACCGGAGTAAGAACCGAAAACCCGATTTCGATCTTTGCAAATGCGATTGATGTTGAAAAAACGATGGCGTTGAATGCCCGAAAATAAAATATAGGATAGTCACCAGGTTGGTGACGAATTGGAAAATCCGCCCTTTTGTCCGCAGTTTGCGGATAAAAGGGCGGATTTTGGTTATGAACTTGATTGTTGGTGAAATTTCTTAATGGATTTCTGTAAACAGACTCTCTGTTTGCAGTTCTTTTTTTATGGTATCAATAACCCGACTGTTATTTTCACAACTAAAAGCATATGCTTTTTTTTTGTTTGTCATGATGATGAATGACTGTTTTGGGTTGCCAACGAAAGAATGATACCACCCATACTGCTCATTTGAGAAAATTCCAATATAACCGCCAAAGCCGCCGCTTCCGAATACGCGTATGTCGGAAATAGGTTGAAATGACTTGATGGTATTTATTTCATCATACCGAATGTGTATTTTGCCATAAACTTTTTTAAGTGTTATTCCGGTGGTGTCTAAGGTAACTGTGGTTGGGATATTGATTATTAAAATGAAAAGCATCAGATTGAAAAAAAGAGTCAGAGCAATGAGATAAAGATTGTGATGATTGGCTAACTTATAACTTAATGTAAGTTCAATACAGATGAATGAAATGGCTAACAGAATGGTGATCGTTTTTATCACTGGGCTCCATTTGACTTTGTAAGTGTTTTTCATAACTAGATTATTTTAATTTGATATTCGTGTTTCGCGGTACTGTTTATTTGCCTTTTAATGCGCTGTGTATGTAATGGTTATCTTATTTGCTTGTCTTGAAATTAGCCTGAGATGTCTATAATTTGTATCCTGGTTCAGAACTGTCCCCCTGCGGTGGATTCAGGTGTCCTCTGCGGAGGATTCACGTGTCCTCCGCGGAAGACATGTGAGTTCTCCCCGGAGGAGTGAGTGTTGGTTCCCTTTCAGGTGCCGAATTTCATATGTGTTTTAAGCTGTTTATTCATAAAATGGCATGAAAAGAGCGTAACCGGTCGATACGGATGATGTATTATATCCGGTTAAGCCGCATCGGTTTGCGATCTTTGACACAATGCAGGCATTTAATGCAATTTTCCTGATTTACCGAGATCGTCTTCATTCTAATCGTTTGTTTTAATAATTGTCTTTAGAAGCGAATACAAGTATACGAAATAATTTCTGATACAAATCAATCAGATCGGCGCGGGATTGCGAACGTTAGGTTTCGGGAGGAGACAAAAAAAGCTCCGACAACAATTTGTTATCGGAGCTTTTGCGGTATGGACGGGACTCGAACCCGCGACCCCCTGCGTGACAGGCAGGTATTCTAACCAGCTGAACTACCACACCGTTTGGGTTTTGCTTTCGGTTTGTTTCCCGATTGCGATGCAAAGGTATGAATTAATTTCAATTCTGATAGTTTTTTGTGAAGTTTTTTTTGAAAAAATAGATAGAAGTTCAATTTTAGGTTTGTATTTCTTGACATAACTATTTTTTTAGATAGACTTCCCTAAAATGAAAATAATTCAAATGACTCTAGTTTGTGTTAAATAATTAAACATATGTATTTATTGAAAGAACCTTTATGTCTTGATTGTGTTTTAGTTGGTGTGTATTTAAATAATTGCATTTTTGTCTAAATATTATAAATATATAACAGTTACAACACGTGTAATCGTGTTTTTAGCAGGGCAACTGTAACTAAGAAATTAAGATTTAACTTGAATAAATAATGAATACCAAAGTCATATTTGTATTTCTGATAATCATGTTTCAATATGTTGTATGTTGGGGGCAGAAGCGTGTTGTTGCCTTAAGGCAAAGCTCTGTTCAATTAGATGCCGGTCAGAAAACTTTGTTCGCAATTAAAACAAACCTGTTGTTCGATAT
>JBOFCW010000171.1:0-7844 GCA_051646395.1 Bacteroidales bacterium | reverse complement strand
GTCGTTTTGATTTTTATCCCACTGGCTCTGCATGAATATTGGTATGTGTGTACGGTCCGAAGCTATCTTTCAGTGCTTTTTCAATCTCATGAGTAATCTGATGAGACGCTTCGAAAGAAAGATTTCGGTCGAGTTGGATGTGTACATCGACAGCAATTCCGTTTCCGATCCGACGATTTTTTAGTTTATGAAAACTTTTTACTTCAGGATTCGAGGTAATAATAGCGACAATATCGTCGCATATCTCGTCGGGTAAGGACTTTTCGAGCAATTCATCGATACTGGGCTTTGCCAGGTCATACGTTACCCGAAGGATAAAAAAAGAAACGATCAAACCGGCCAGAGGATCGAGAATACGCCATTTCTCTCCCAGAAAGATTGCTCCTGCAATACCGAAAGCCGTACCTATTGAGGAAAAAGCATCCGAACGATGATGCCAGCCGTTGGCAATCACAGTCTGACTGTTGATTTTTTTGCCGATCCGTAACGTATAACGAAACAGCCATTCCTTTGTTAGAATTGAAAAGAATGCAGCCCACAGGGCAATTGAGCCCGGTTGCGGTAATATTTCTCCGGAAATAGCTTGTCGGAGCTTTGTTACAGATTCCATGAAAATGCCGGTTCCGACAAAGAACAAAGCGATGGCAATCAGTAATGTGGCGAATGTTTCATATTTGCCGTGGCCGTAGGTGTGGCTTTTATCTGAATCTTTGGCAGAGAAACGCATGCATACCAAAACGATGACATCGGTAATAAAGTCAGAGAGAGAATGTACGCCATCCGCAAGCATCGCAGCGCTGTTTCCCAGTATTCCGGCTGCCACTTTGCCTATGCTTAAGAATAAGTTCAGGATAAAACCGGTCAAGGTGGCTTTTTTTGCTTCTTTTAATCGTATCTCATTATCTGTCATCTGTATATAATTTGGTTTTTAGAAATTTGCAGTGATTTTACCTAATAATAACGCGAGTTTTTCAGCTTCTTCCGCAGTAAGTGAATCCTCAATCAGTTCTGCGAATTTTCGATGAGCGTAATGATGCATTTCATTGAATTTTTCACCCTTTTCTGTAAGATGTAAATGCGTGTTGCGACGATCATCGTCCGACTGAACTTTTGTAATGTACCCTTTCTCAATCAGCCGATCCACTCCTACAGTCACGGTTGGTTTGCTTAATTTCAGGGCTGAAGCCAGTTCGGTTACATTCGGATTCTGCAGTTTGCAGATGATCTCGATATAATGCATCTGCGTAGTTGTCAACTCCGAAAAACCGTATTTTTCTTTTGCCAGTTCTTCCAGTTCTCCTAATCCATGCGATAAAACGGAGGCAAGTTCAATAATCTTTTCCATTGTACAAACATAATTAGTTATATCTAACTAATTAATATATTCCACCCTCTTTTTGTTGCATTGGGCATTAATTTAGACGTAATGCAAACAGAATCGCGTGTTTGCGGTGAAATATATTGTAATTTGAATAAAATAATACAATAAGTAATCGGGCGATACACGTATATTTGCGGAGAAAACACAATCAAAATTATACTGTGATATGACAACAAATGCTTGTTTGGAAGCTGCTAATGATGAAACCTTAGAGATGATTTACAAAAATCCGGAAGCATCAGTGGATGAACGTGTCTCAGATCTGCTCAGCCGGATGACGCTGGAGGAGAAGGTCGGACAAATGAACCAATTCGTGAGTATCGAACATGTGAAAGCAAATAGTGCGGTAATGACCGAAGAGGATCTGAAAAATAATACGGCAAACGCCTATTATCCCGGATATACCCATCTTGATATCGAGAGATGGACAGAACAGGGGTTGATCAGTTCATTTCTGCATGTTTTGACAATCGAAGAAGCGAATTACCTGCAGGGTCTGGCAATGAAGAGTCGTTTGCAAATTCCGATTCTATTCGGTATTGATGCGATTCATGGAAATGCCAATGCCCCCGGTAATACCGTTTATCCTACCAATATCAACCTGGCATGTTCGTTTGATACCGGCATGGCTTATCGCATAGCCCGTCAGACGGCACTGGAAATGCGAGCCATGAATATGCACTGGACGTTCAATCCGAATGTGGAAGTTGCCCGGGATGCCCGTTGGGGACGAGTGGGTGAGACCTATGGCGAAGATCCGTATCTGGTTACCCGTTTGGGCGAAGAGTCAGTGAAAGGTTATCAGGGTAATCTGAATTCCGAACAGGATGTACTGGCTTGTATCAAGCATTTCGTGGGAGGTAGTCAGCCCATCAACGGAACGAATGGTTCGCCGACCGATATTTCCGAAAGAACGTTGCGCGAGGTGTTTTTTCCATCGTTCGAAGCCGGAGTGAAGGCTGGAGCCATGTCGTTGATGACCGCACACAACGAATTAAACGGTATTCCATGTCACAGCAACGAATGGTTAATGCAGGATATCCTCCGGGACGAATGGAAGTTCCCTGGTTTTGTCGTGAGTGACTGGATGGATATCGAGCACATTCATGATCTTCATGGAACAGCTGAAAATATCAAGGAAGCTTTTTTTCAATCGATTATGGCGGGTATGGACATGCACATGCATGGTATTTACTGGAATGAGATGGTCGTGGAACTTGTCAGAGAAGGACGTATCCCCGAATCGCGTATCGATGAATCCGTTCGCCGTATTCTGGATATCAAATTCAGACTCGGGTTGTTCGAGAAGCCGTTTGCAGACGAAAAAAAGACCATGGAGGTTCGTCTGGCGCCCGAACACCGAAAAACAGCTCTTGATGCGGCCCGCAACGGAATCGTGTTGTTGAAAAACGACGGTTTGTTGCCCCTTACCGCCGAAAAATATAGAAATGTACTTGTAACCGGGATTAATGCCGACGATGAAAACATACTGGGCGACTGGAGTGCGCAGCAAGATCCGAAGGACGTAACGACCATTCTGCAGGGTTTGAAGATGATTGCTCCGGAAACCAACTTTGAGTTTGTCGATCAGGGCTGGGATCCGCGCAACATGGATCCAGCGAAAATTGATGAAGCAGCATCGAAAGCGGAACAGGCCGACCTGAATATCGTTGTGGCCGGAGAGTATATGATGCGTTATCGCTGGAATGATCGTACCGACGGCGAAGATACAGACCGTTCAGATCTTGATTTGGTCGGATTGCAGCAGGATCTTATACAGCGTGTCGCCGCTTCGGGAAAACCAACCCTGTTGATTTTAATAAACGGACGTCCGCTATCTACTGTCTGGGCGGCAGAGCATCTGCCTGCGATTCTCGAAGCCTGGGCTCCCGGAATGGCCGGAGGTCAGGCTGTAGCTGAAATACTTTACGGGAAAGTGAATCCGTCTGCCAAACTGGCAATCACGATTCCGCATAGTGTGGGCCAGATTCAGATGATTTATAATCATAAACCGTCGCAATATTTTCATCCTTATGTCGACGGAAAACCGAGTACACCCCTCTTTCCGTTTGGTTACGGATTGTCCTATACGGAATACCGGTATGATGAACTGAAGATTTCGAAAAAACAAATTGCAAAAGACGAATTGGTGGATGTTTCCGTACGGGTGACCAATACCGGAGATCGTACCGGCACGGAAATCGTACAGTTGTATATCCGGGATCGCTTCAGTTGCGTGACGCGTCCGGTCAAAGAATTAAAAGATTTTGCACGCATCACCCTGAATCCGGGACAAAGCGAAGTAGTCAATTTCAGGATCACACCCGATAAACTGATGTTCTATGATAAGAAAATGAACAAGATCGTCGAATCCGGCGAATTTATCGTGATGGTCGGGCCTTCCTCTAAAGATGAGGATTTACTGAAAGAAAGCTTTTTCGTAGAATAAGTAGTTCTCTGCATTCATAACCTTTCGACTTTCATCCGGTTTGTCTGCCGAAATTATTATATTCGGCAGACAAACATTATCAATAGCCTATGATCGATTTTCGTTTAAAAGTATTTCAAAGTGTCGCTTATAACCTGAGTTTTACGAAAGCCAGCAAAGAACTGTACATCAGTCAGCCGGCTATCAGTAAGCATATTCAGGAACTCGAACAGGAATATAAAGTTCAGTTGTTTGAACGTATGGGAAATAAGATCACGCTGACTCATGCCGGTGAATTGTTTCTCAATCATGCTGAATCGATTCTGAGCGGTTACCGGCAACTGGATTTTGAAATGAATATTTTACAGGAGAATTATGTCGGCGAATTACGTCTGGGTGCCAGTACTACTATTGCACAATATGTTTTACCCCCTGTATTGGCAACCTTCATTAAAAAATTTCCGAATATCAAAGTTTCTTTGGTAAATGGCAATACCCGCGATATCGAACGGGCCCTGATTGAGCATCGGATTGATTTAGGCATGGTAGAAGGGAGTAGTCGTTTGGTAAATTTACGTTACATACCCTTTATAAAAGATGAATTGGTTGTAGTGACGAGTACGAAAAGTTCGTTGGCCGGTTACGATGAAATTACACTTGATGAATTAACGAAATTACCGGTAGTTATAAGGGAGCCGGGTTCTGGATCGTTGGATATATTAGAGACAGAGTTGGCAAGACATCATATAAAATTAGCATCCCTTCATGTGCTTATTCAGCTTGGAAGCACCGAATCCATTAAGCTTTTCCTCGAAAATACCGACTGTTTGGGGATATTGTCCATTCAGGCAGTAAAGAATGAAATTGCCGATGGGAAAATGAAGATAATCGATGTCAAAGACTTTGATTGTCAGCGAATGTTCTCGTTTGTTCAGCTTCAGGGACGAGCCGGAGGACTGGAAGAAAAATTTATTCGTTACGTTACCGGTCAGTTCTGAAGAAAAAAAGAATGGGTTATAACTTTTGGTTATAACCCATTCTTTTTTTGTATTGGTATATCCCAAAAAGAGCGACTAAATTTGTCAACGTAAAAAGGAATTAAACATCGTTTTTCTTTGTCTAAATTTTAATATATATATATGAATAAGATTACAGAGCTCATTGATAAAAATAACCGTGTTGTTTTTATCACCTTGTGTATTTTATGCCTGATGCCTTTCATTTCGCCGGCAACAGCATTGTTTATGGGATTGGTTTTTGCACTTACTGCCGGCCATCCCTATCCCCAAGCCAGTAAAAAAGTATCAAAAAAGCTACTCCAGTATTCTGTTATCGGCCTTGGATTCGGAATGAATCTGCATCAGTCACTGAAAGCGGGAGAAGAGGGTATGATATTTACAGTCGTATCTGTTGTTTCTGTGATGTTTCTAGGTATTTTCCTTGGTCGTAAGATGATGATAGACCGCAAGACTTCTTACCTGATCTCTTCAGGAACTGCAATTTGCGGTGGAAGTGCGATTGCGGCAGTGGCTCCTGTCGTAAAGGCTAACGATCACGAGATAACCGTGGCGATGGGTACGATCTTCGTATTGAATGCAATCGCATTGTTTATATTTCCTCCGATCGGACATATGCTCGATATGACGCAGGAGCAGTTCGGATTGTGGGCAGCCATTGCCATCCACGATACCAGTTCGGTTGTGGGAGCGGGAGCAGCCTATGGAGAGAAAGCTCTTGAGATAGCAACGATGGTAAAACTGACCCGTGCATTGTGGATTATTCCTTTGGCCATCGTCAGCTCGTTGGTATTTAAAAATAAATCGAGTAAAATCCAGATTCCATGGTTTATCCTGTTTTTCGTTTTGGCTATGATTCTGAATACGTTTGTGAATATTCCTGCTCCCGTTACGACAACAATCACCTGGTTATCTAAAAAAGGGCTGACATTGACTTTGTTCCTGATCGGAACAGGCCTTTCAAAACATGTAATGAAACAAGTCGGTATCAAACCGATGATTCAGGGTGTCGTATTGTGGATTTTTATCGCCCTGATGAGTTTGGGTGTGATTTTGTATATGTGATCCTTCAATAAAAAATAAATAAAAATTTTGATTATGAATTTTCTGACAGACGAAAAGCTTACGATAGTCGGAGCGGCCGGAATGATTGGCTCGAACATGGTTCAGACCGCTATCATGATGGGACTTTCCAGTAATATTTGTGCTTATGATCCCTTTACTCCGGCGCTGGAAGGTGTAGCCGCCGAGATGTACCATTGCGGCTTTGAAGGAGTTAATCTTACCTGGACAAGTAATATCGAGGAGGCATTTAAAGATGCGAAATACATTGTATCTTCTGGTGGAGCCGCACGGAAAGCAGGCATGACCCGGGAAGATCTGCTTAAAGGAAATGCTCAGATTGCCGCTCAGTTGGGAAAAGATATTCGTCAATACTGCCCCGATGTGAAGCATGTGTCGATCGTATTTAATCCGGCAGATATCACCGGTTTGATCACGTTGTTGTATTCGGGATTGAAACCCAGTCAGATTTCAACATTGGCCGCGCTCGATAGTACCCGTTTGCAAACAGCGCTTGCTCAACATTTTAATATCAAACGTGAAGAGGTGATTAATCCCCGCACATATGGTGGACATGGAGAACAAATGGCTGTTTTTGCCTCTACTACACAAATAAACGGACAAAAACTGACCGATTTGATAGGGACAGACGTACTTTCTGTAGAAGCCTGGAATGAAATCAGGGAAAAAGTGACACAGGGAGGAAAACGGATCATTGAACTACGTGGCCGCTCTTCTTTCCAAAGCCCTGCTTACATTTCTATCGGGATGATTCGGGCTGCTATGGGAGGAGAATCCTTCAAATGGCCTGCCGGTGTTTACGTAAGTAACGATCAGTTTGATCACATCATGATGGCAATGGAAACGACAATTAATAAAGATGGTGTTTTTTACAAACCAATTGCAGGTACGGATCAGGAGATGGCTGATTTGAAAAACAGCTATCAACACCTTTGTAAGCTTCGTGACGAAGTTATCGCAATGGGTGTGATTCCTCCTGTAGACCGCTGGAATGAGCTTAATGTGCATATCCAATAAATTTATTTATATTGATATATTAGGTGTGCTTGTTATTTGTGAATTATAAATAAGACGTCTTTTTTGTTTAAAATTCATTTGCATGAAACATATATTTGATGAAAATGCACTACTTTTGGTTAAAGTCGCATGAAGGGTCATTTATGTGTATTGCTATGAAAAAAGTGCAGAAAGAATATTTAATCAAGCTGTGGAACTCATTTCAGAAAGGAAATGAAGAAGCCTTTACCACACTTTATGAAGTTACATTCAGACAATTACTTAACTATGGATTGCATATTTGCAAAGAAAGAGAGGTTGTTGAAGATTGTATTCAGGATTTGTATGTCCGGATTTATTTAAAAGAAATTAAACCAGACGATCCGGATAAGATAAGGGCCTTTATTTATAAAGCGTTAAAAAATAGTTTATTGAATATTTTGCAAAGAAATAATAAATCCATTTCTCTGGATGAAGAATTGAGCGTCTTTCATTTATCCTATACTATTGAAGAGGAGCTTTTTTCGGATCATGATATGAAACTTCGTTTGGAAAGTTTGTTGATGTCTCTTACCGAGCGGGAACGGGAAATTATTTATTTGCGTTATGTACATGAGATGAAAATAGAGGAGATCGCACTTATTCAGAATATGAATACACAATCCATTCGTAATTCACTGACGCGCTCGTTTAGTAAGGTGCGAAAAGAACATGAAGTGCAGTTGTTGATTCTTTTGGGATTCTTATTAAAGATTTATTCACAACACGTCAACTATCTGGATTTGGCCTCTTAAATATTGTATTTCGCTATAAAATCGACCTGTAGGAACGCATCTGATGCGAACTTACAGGTCGATTTCTTATATCCGGGGTTATTTCCTTCTAATCTGTTAGATCTTAATCCCTATCCGATGAATGCCCCTCTGCTGAAGACTCAACT
>JBOFCW010000165.1:0-3472 GCA_051646395.1 Bacteroidales bacterium | reverse complement strand
CTGCTACCTGAATCGGTTTGTTGATATCACCGTAGTTTTCGACGATCTTATTCAGATTCGATCCGGCATCCAAACTGACAACCCGGGTTTCTGTCACCAATACGCTATCGGCAGCATAATACGGAGCATAAGTCAAACGGAACACTGTACGCAGAGGTCCGTTGTCCAGGATTTCATACGACTGGAAATTATGGCTGATATAATACAATGAATCATTTGCATAAGGTGCGGCAGATCCACCACCAAGGGTTTTGCCTACAGCATAAAAGTCTAATCCCTGTCCATGATCGACATGATAGCTTTTCACTTTTGCAAGTTCGTCTTTATACCATTGTTGTGTAACCAATTCCGGTGTGTTTTTTACCCAAACGTCAATACCACCGGTTACCAGCGACTCTTTCGGATCCATCTCCAGTCCTGGTCCATAGAAACGATATGCCATACGGTCATTCTCCCATGAGAGGTCATCCTTACGCTGTGGCATGAAAGTGGTTTGCACGCGCGTAGTCACAGCTTCCGGCATCCCCGCCTTCACCTTGTATGTCAACTGCTGGTTTGCGTTAAGAGCAATCGGAAAGATCAGCAACTTGGCTTCTTTCTCACCATAAGTAACCAGCTGATATGGTACTTGCTGCCCTTGCTCATCCAAAATGATGAACGACTGATCGGCCTCAAGTTTTAGATTTTCTTTAATCAAATCCCATACGACTTCCACCATCTCACTCCGGTTAATCCCGGCTTTGTTCTGAACGGTTACCGTCACTTCTTTTTCCTTCATACAAGAAGAAAGCAATAACGTGGCAACAGCTATAAAAAAAACTTTTTTCATATGTATCTATTTTATTTTTACATTAAAGTCAGATATACCATTTTCACATACCTCATATTGGATATGTCCAGTAGGTAATAACGATTCTTTTTGTATAGAACTCATTCTTAAAGGAGGTAATGTCATTATAACCATTTGTAAAAAAGAAACACAGGAGAAACGAGAATCGTTCACCTGTGCCTCTTTTTTATGGATGAGTTCTACTCAAAAAATTATTTCGGTTGTTTTCCGATGTAAGCAAGAATACCTCCGTCAACGTAAAGGATATGACCGTTTACAAAGTCAGATGCATTCGAAGCAAGGAACACTGCAGGACCAACAAGATCCTCCGGATTCCCCCAACGAGCAGCTGGTGTTTTTGCAAGAATGAAAGAGTCGAATGGATGACGGCTTCCGTCAGCCTGCGTTTCACGCAATGGAGCTGTCTGCGGAGTTGCAATATAGCCAGGACCGATACCATTACACTGGATGTTAAACTCGCCATATTCAGAAGCGATATTTTTTGTCAACATTTTCAGACCACCTTTGGCTGCGGCATAAGCAGAAACGGTTTCGCGGCCAAGTTCACTCATCATCGAGCAGATGTTGATAATCTTACCCTGACCTTTTTTGATCATTGATGGGATAACTGCTTTAGCTACGATAAACGGAGCATTCAAATCCACGTCGATTACGTGACGGAATTCAGCAGCAGACATTTCATGCATCGGGATACGTTTGATGATACCAGCATTATTTACAAGGATATCGATCGTACCAACTTCCTCTTCGATCTGTTTTACCATCGCATTTACCTGCTCTTCGTTTGTTACGTCGCAAACATAACCCTTAACGTCGATTCCGGCTGCTTTATAGTTTTCAAGACCTTTTGCAAGAAATTCTTCGTTGATGTCATTGAAAACGATCTTAGCTCCTGCTTTAGCAAGACCAGATGCCATTGCAAAACCGATACCGTAAGAAGCACCCGTTACCAATGCAATTTTTCCTTCTAATGAAAAGTTTACCATCTTTTGATTTTATATTAGTTAAGCATTAAAGTTTTTCTATTCATTTATTACCAAAATGAAATCGGTTGCACAAATATATTAAAAAAACTCCTCTTGCTCGCATATAAGCCAAATTTGTTATTTCTGTTTTTTGAGCGAAGATGCCCGTTCGATAAGCTCCGCTTCAAACACAAGTTTTTCTCCCGTGCGATGATTGGTATCCTTGTTCATACGATCAATAAGCATCGCAGCTGCTTCCTCTCCTAATTTACGGTTATGCAAATCAAAAGAAGAAAGTGCCGGTTCCAGATAATTTACGAATGGCTCATTGGCGATACCAATTACCGCGATATCTTCCGGAATAGCCAATCCATGCTTTTTGATGGTATCCATTGCTGTTATGGCAGAATAATCTCCGGCAGAAAAGATTGCATCGGGTCTGTCTTCCAGCGACAACACATATTGAGTGGCTGTAATCCCGGTATCCATCGTAATGCTGTCGTAAACAACATATTCTTCTTTATATTCAAGTCCTAAATCTTCTATTGCCTGCTTATAACCGGCCAAACGATTTCGGTACTCCAACAAGGATTGAGGACCTGCGTAGTGGGCTATTTTTCGACAGCCTTGTTTATGTAAATGCTTTACGGCCTCATATCCAATCTTATAATTATTATCAACTACGCAATCGATATTGGGCATATCCGGAATACGGTCGAAAAATACGACCGGAATACCTCTATCCATCAATTGCTGAAAATGACGATAATCGGCCGTCTGAGCTGCTATTGAAATTGCTAATCCGTCGATTTTCTTATTGGCCATTGCCTTAACGGCTTCTACTTCCTTTTCATATGATTCATTCGATTGCGAGATGATGACGCTGTACCCGTTTTCCTGTGCAACGGACTGAATACCTCCGATAACGGATGCAAAGAAATGACGGTCTATACGCGGAACGATTACTCCGATCACAAGCCCTTTGCCCGTACGTAAATGGTGCGCAATTGGATCAGGTTGGTAGTTTAATTTTTCAGCCAGTTCATTCACGGCCTGCTTCATTTTTTTGCTGATACGAGGGTGATCCTTCAGTGCTCTCGATACAGTTGAAGCAGTTGTGTTTAACTGTTTGGCAAGATCATAAATAGTTATTTTTTCCTTTGGAATCATGTAATGAATTTTCTACCTGTACAAGATTGAATGGTTTAATCTGTTGTACGGTCTATTTGGAATAAGATTTCTTTGTTGTCTTACAAATATAATAACAAACCGTCTATAGTTAACTGATATTCTGCATAAATCAAATAAAGGATTGAAGCATATCGTATTTTTTGATGAATCACTTTGAAAATGTATAATTTTGCAACACTGATTTCTCTTATTAATTGGCTCCGAACACATGTCTGAACAATTTTCTTTATTTCTGAAAACAAACAAAAGGGTATTGGATACGTTCTATGAATTATCCGAAGAACTTGTTATTCCGACAAAAACCACTTTGCTCGAGGCAGGGGATATTTCCTCTCATCTTTATTTTATTGAAAAAGGATGCCTGCGTTTGTGGTTCAATCATGAGGGTAAAGACATTACTTTTCAGTTCTTTTTTGAAGGGTGTGTCGTTTGTTCAATTGAAAGCTTTTATAAGGGCATACCGGGA
>JBOFCW010000150.1:0-4404 GCA_051646395.1 Bacteroidales bacterium | reverse complement strand
TGATTTTAATACGTTCAAACCCAAAAGTTCATTTAAATGAACGTGCCGGTTCATACGTATGAAAATATATTTCCTTTTAAATGAACGTTTGCGTTGATACTAATGAACGCCCGGGTTCATACGTTCGAAAAAATTCTCTTAAGAGAATGAAATCATTTGCTTAAGAGAATGAAACAAATCACATAAGTGAATTTTTCCATTCTCTTATGTGATTTTGCATCTTTCCTCCAAGTATTAAAAACAGATCAGAAAGAATGAATATATTACATCTGTTTTAACCTACGAATAAAACTTTTTCCTATATTGCGCCCCGACATAAATCATTACCTATGAGGTCGTTTCTTATTTAAGAATGACCTCAATAAGAAAAAACTATTTTAATCCATTTGTTATGAAAAACTTAATCAAAACAATAGCCGGAGTACTTTTAGGTATTCTGATCTACGCTGCTCTTAACGCTGCCATCAGGTACAATAATACTAATCAGATTGATCTGGAAACAGCATTAAAAGATCTGCCCTGGGCCGGTTTTATGATCGCGGTTATTGTAATGCTGATTTATGAATATGGATTTAAGAGCAAACAAAAAGAAGAGGAAAAAGAAAAGCAGAAGGAATCGTGATTTCTATTTCTTATTTCTAAAGGATATTTCTATATCGCTGTCAAAAGACTGATTTACATATCTACCAACATACAAGAAAACTCATCTGAAAGGATTTACTGTTTTACAGAGTCCTTTCAGATGAGTTTTTTTATTCTAGCGATTGCTATTACAGTTCTACGCAGGATTAGCCACTAACAATCAAACACTTACTCACTATTACGGACAATTTTACTACTATTTCGGACGATTCTTTCAGCAATCCGGACAAATGAATCAGTAATACGGACGATTCTTTTCTTCGCTGAATACAAATACATACAACTTTGCCAGCATCAATGAAAAACACAACGCAAGACGTGTGAAACATGAAAAAACATAATCTTATAAACAATCTGAAATATGAAGAAAAATCTATGGATGGCTCTTACGTTTCTGGCGAGTAGTGCTTTCGCAGCACAGTATGATTTGAAATCGCCTGACGGAAAGATCCGCATTTCTATCGAAACCGAGCCGGTGGCTACCTATTCGGTTAGTTTCAACGGAAAAGAGATTCTTGCACCCTCTCCTTTCTCTATGACTTTCAACAATGGGAAAATCATTGGCAAAAATATGAAAGGTGTGTCTGCAAAACGGGATTCTAAAAATGAAGTACTGAAACCGGTTGTAAGACAGAAATGTGAAAGTATTGACAACCATTTCAATGCACTAACATTAAAAGGGAAAGAGTATCAGGTTCAATTCAGAGCTTACGATGATGGAGTTGCCTATCGGTTCGAAACCGAATTCCCGGGAAAAGTGAAGGTGACGAGCGAAGAGGTTGCATATTGCTTCCCGGATGACTTTAAGACGCTGTTTCCGGAAGAAAAAAGCATGATTTCACCTCAGCAGGCTCTTTATAAAGATGTGAAACTTTCGGAAATACAAACAGATAAATTCTGTAGTACTCCGCTAATCGTTAAGCCTGATGATCAGACTCGCATTCTGATTACAGAATCTGATCTGGAAAGCTATCCGGGCATGTTCCTGAAAAAACAGGGCGACAAAGAGTTAGGTGGTAAGTTTGCCGAGTTTGTACTGGCTGAAAAGGCAACAGAAGGGCGCGTTTGCTATCCTACAAAAAGAGCTGATTATCTGGCTGACACGAAAGGAAAAAGAACCTATCCATGGAGAACGATGATTATCTCACAAGATGATAAGGATCTGCTTAAAAGTCAGTTGGTATATAAGCTGGCTCCTCAGTCAAACGGCGATTATTCTTGGGTAAAACCGGGCAAGATATCGTGGGACTGGTGGAATGCTTCAAGTGTTTACGGTGTGGATTTTAAATCAGGAATAAATACTGAGACTTATAAATACTTCATTGATTTTGCATCGAAACACGACATTGAATACATTGTTATCGACGATGGCTGGTCTGAAGCATGGGATGTAACAAAACCGATTGCCGAAATGAATATGGAAGAACTTATGGCATACGGTAAAGAGAAAAATGTAGGTATTATTCTTTGGGTTTCATGGGTTCCGTTTGAGCAAAAAATGGATGAAGCTTTTGCTCTTTATGAAAAATGGGGCGTAAAAGGATTGAAGGTTGACTTTATGAATCGCGACGATCAGCGTATGGTTGACTTTTATTATAACGTAGCCCAAAAAGCAGAAAAGCATAAAATGTTGGTTGACTTCCACGGGTCTTATAAACCTACAGGCTGGTCACGCACTTTCCCGCACGTGATGACATCCGAAGGTGTAGCCGGACTTGAAAACTGCAAATGGGCTGCATACACTACGCCGAAACACAATGTAACACTGCCATTCATCCGCATGGTTGCGGGTCCGATGGACTATACACCCGGAGGAATGGACAATTTGCATGAAAAAGATTTCAAAATCTGGTTTGATACGCCGGCTGCTTTGGGTACACGTTGCCATCAGTTAGGTATGTATGTCATTTATGAAAGTCCGCTTCAGATGCTTGCAGACTCCCCTACCAAATATTATAAGGAAGAAGAGTGCATGGAATTTTTGAGTAAAGTCCCTGTTGTATGGGATGAGACACGCATTCTTGAAGGAAGTATCGGAGAATATGTCGTTATCGCCCGCAGAAAAGGGGATAAATGGTATATCGGGGGCATGACCGGAGAGAAAGGAAAAACTTTTGATATCTCACTTGATTTTATTGACGGAAACAAGACCATGACAAGCTGGGAAGATGGTGTAAATGTTGCTATGCAGGCAAGAGATTATGCAAAGAAAACAAGAAAAGTGAGTAAAGGTGACACCATTTCTTTGAATATGTATGACGGTGGTGGTTTTGCAGCTATTATCGAATAAGAGTATATTATAATCCTTTATTGTATAACCTAATTATTTTTTATTGTGAAAAAATCAAAGCAAATGAGGCCTGGCTTACATCCCTTTCTGATGAAAGGGATTGCCCTAATCTTATTCTCGATGCTTTTTCCCGTTATTGCTTATGCTCAGGCACAAGTAGTAAAAGGAGTAGTTAAAGACGCAGCCGGCGAGCCGGTTCCCGGCGTAAATATCGTGATAAAAGGTACTGCCACAGGATGTGCTACTGACATTGATGGTGCTTACTCTATCAAAGTAAACGGAAACAAAGATGTGCTGGTATTCACATCAGTTGGCTACAACACGAAAGAGGAGCCGGTAAACGGACGCAAAGCGATTAACGTAGTATTAACAGACAATCAGCAATTACTGGATGATGTAGTCGTTGTTGGTTACGGAACACAAAAAAAAGCAACCGTAACAGGTGCTGTTTCGAGTGTAAAAGGCGAAACCCTGAAATCATCGGGTGCTGTCAACCTGTCTAACTCTTTCGCAGGGCGTATTCCTGGCGTTATCGCAACGAATCGCTCGGGAGAACCGGGTGCTGACTGGTCGGATATCCTTATCCGCGGTAAAGGAACGCTGAATAACAACAAGCCTTTGATCGTTATTGACGGAGTAGCAAACCGCGATGGTCTGGAACGGTTGAGTTCGAATGACATTGAGTCGGTAACTGTACTGAAAGATGCATCTGCTGCTATTTACGGAGCACAGGCTGCGAACGGTGTTATTCTGGTTACAACAAAATCGGGAACGAACTCAAAGCCTACGATCACGTACAACGGTACATTTACCATGTCGCAGAACACACGTACGCCTGACCTGATGAACGCTTATGAATATATGGTTTACGATGATGAAATTAAAAATCATCTGGGACAGCAACCTTTGTATGAAAACATCAAGAATGGCTATCTTGACGGAACTATCGACCGTCTTCAATACGGGGATACCGACTGGATGGATGTAATTTTCCGTAGCTGGGCTCCACAAACACGCCATTCATTGTCGGTTTCGGGTGGATCAGAAAAAGTGAAATACTACATTTCCGGAGATTATATGTATCAGGAACCACAGTACAACAATACTGTATTTAACTTCAATACAGCTCAAATCCGGTCTAACATTGATGCACAAATAACACGAGATCTGAATATCGGCTTGCAATTATCCGGTCGTAAAGAGAAACGAAATAACTCAATTTACTCGACCGGAACTATGTTCTGGGAAGCATTTAATGCTTATCCATACTTGTATGACTACTATCCGAACGGACTTCCGGGACCGGGACTTGACTGGGGTAACAACCTGGCAATCCTTGCTTCGGGTAAAGAAACCGGTTATGACCGGATTGATGATTTCTTTGCCGACTCGAAAGTAAGCTTCAAACTGGATATGCCATGGATCACTAAAGGTCTGTCTGTTTCGGGATATGCAGCATTCGACTTCCGTTT
>JBOFCW010000131.1:0-3960 GCA_051646395.1 Bacteroidales bacterium | reverse complement strand
AGAGAATATTTGGGAGAATCTCGAAGAAGAAGAATTAGAGCATGTAAGGGGCGTTTTTTCTCTTACGGACTATAAGGTCCTTAGTCAGGACAAAGGAACGAAAGCGAATGAGGCAATTAAAAAGCTGCCTGAACTTTTTGCGAAACGTTATCCACAAGGATTTAGCAAAGAAGATATTTGCTATGCCGAAGCTTCTAATGAAGAGATGGTATTGATTAACTATACTTCGGGAACAACCGGTTTCAGTAAAGGTGTTATGCTTACGGGAAATAATCTGGCCGGGAACGTTGTTTTCGGGATTAATTCACGTTTGCATTTCAAAGGAAGCCGTTGTTTATCTTTCCTTCCGCTAGCTCATGCTTATGGTTGCGCCTTTGATTATTTGGTGCCACTAGCGGTGGGTACGCATATTACCTTGTTGGGTAAGATTCCTTCTCCTAAAATTATACTCGAGGCTTTCGCTCAGGTTAAACCTCACCTGATTTGTTGCGTACCGTTGGTGATGGAGAAAATTTATAAAAAAAATATTCTTCCTCAACTTAATAAGAGGGCTTTGCGTTGGGCTTTGAATATCCCGATTATCGATCAGCGGATCTATAAAAAGATTTGTCAAAAGATGGTTGACAATTTTGGAGGAGCTTTTGAACAGATTATCATCGGAGGAGCTCCTTTGAATAAGGAGGTGGAGGAATTTCTCTACAAAATTAAATTTCCTTTTACCATTGGTTACGGTATGACCGAATGTGGCCCGTTGATCAGTTATACACACTGGAGTGAATTCATTCCAGGTTCAGCCGGACGTATCCTTCCGGGTACGATGCAGGTTAAAATTGAGTCATCAGATCCGAAGGCAATCCCCGGCGAAATCCTGATAAAAGGAGAGAATGTAATGACGGGCTATTACAAAAATGAAGAAGCTACGAAAGCTGTTCTGGATAATGAAGGCTGGTTGCATACGGGTGATATGGGAACGGTCGATTTTGATGATACAATCTTCATTCGCGGACGTTCGAAAACTATGATTTTGGGTGCAAGCGGACAAAATATTTATCCGGAAGAAATTGAATCAAAATTGAATAACCTGCCTTTTGTTATGGAAAGTCTGGTATTGGAGAAAAACGGAAAACTGGTAGCTCTTGTTTATCCGGATTATGGTGCTGCCGATGGTTCCGGTCTTTCAAATGAAGATCTTCCGATAGCGATGGAGGAGAACAGAAAAACGCTCAATAAAATGGTTGCGCCGTACGAATCTGTATCGTCCATTCAGCTTTATCCGACAGAATTTGAAAAGACTCCTAAGAAAAGTATAAAACGATATCTATACAGTAGTATTTTAGATAAATGATATTATTGCTAATGTATATATAATCAGTGTGTTATTGTATGTATTGGCTGTTCGAAAAAGAAGCGTTGTTTTTTTCTATAATTCAAAGAAAAAAACAACGCTTTTTTTGTACAACGAATATTATTATTACATACATTTGCTTCGTTTTTAAGAAAAAACATATTTATACTAATCAAAGCAAAAAGATGAAAAATCTAATTTTGTTTGCAGTTGTTCTTATGGGCATTGCATTTTCTTCTTGTGGTAGCAAAAATGCTGAAGTAGCCGCTACTGAAGAACCAGTTGTTATTGAAGCCGTAGCTGAAGAAGCTGTTGTCGTAGACACGCTTGCTTCTGACTCTACCGTTGCGAACACAATTGTTGCCAGTGAAGTTGTTGTTGCAGAATAACTGATTTCACAAGTTCGTATCGGTCGCTCAGCGTCCGGTTTCAAGGCTACCCCAAAAGGGCAGCCTTTGCTATTTTAAATCGGTTCTTTCTTCTTTCCGCATCCGATAATTTTATCCATGATAACGGCAATCGCACCATCTCCGGTTACATTGCATGCCGTTCCGAAGCTATCGATGGCAATATAAAGAGCAACCATCAGTGCCTGAAGTTGTTCGTCAAATCCAAGCATACTTTGCAGTAATCCCAACGCAGCCACAATTGCTCCGCCGGGTACACCCGGTGCGGCAACCATTGTCAGCCCCAACATGAAAATGAATCCGGCATACACGCCAAAATCAACCGGCAGACCCTGCATAAGAAGAAGTGATATCGAAAAAGCCACGATCTTCATAGTGCTTCCCGAAAGATGAATGGTTGCGCAAAGCGGGATCACGAAATTGGCAACATCTTCTTTTACTCCGTTTTTTAAACTTTGATCCAGAGTGACCGGTATCGTTGCGGCTGAGGAGGAAGTACCCAATGCCGTAAAATAAGCCGGAAGCATATTTCTGAAAAGTTTCAGCGGATTTTTCCGACTGATAAAACCGGCGATTCCGAATTGGAACAACAATAACAGTAACTGAAGCACAAAAATTACCAGAATCACGCGCATAAATAGTCCCAGTATATGAAATACCTGTCCTGCTTCAGACATTGTCAGGAAAACGCCGAAAATATATACCGGCAATAACGGCACGATGATTTTGTGAATCAATTTTTCGATGATTTCTTTAAAATCGACCATGCTGTTTTTTAATGCTTCACCTTTGATCACAGCAATACCCAATCCCAAAAGAAAGGAAAGAATCAATGCGCTCATCACATCGATGGCAGGCGGGAACTTGATATTGAAGAAAGGTTGTAGCGATTGTACCGTATCCTGATCCACCATATTGGAGAAGCTTCCGGTAGGGATTAAATGAGGTAATGCCCATAAACTTGAGAAATAGGTGAAAAATCCCGAAAAAACAGTAGACCCGTATGCGATCAATGCAGTGATCAGTAACCATTTTCCGGCACCTTTCCCCAGATCGGCGATTGCAGGTACCACCAGTCCGATGATGATCAGAGGAACTACGAATCCCAGAAATTCACCGAATAAAGCATTGAAAGTTACAAATACCCTTACCAGTTGTTGTGGAAAAATAAAACCTAAGCCGACACCCAGAATGATAGCCAGCAGGACTTTGGGTAAGAGTCCGAATTTATGTTTTCTCATTTGCATATAATTTATGATTTACACGAAAGCCCGAGTTGCTATTTATACATCCGGTAATGGATCTATATTTGAATGATAACACCAAACGTACCGTAATTTCTGTTTTTTATTTTTCATATAGGTCATGAATCGCGTAAATTAACATGTTATTAGCAATATATAGTATCCATAAAGTTATTCTCGTTAGTCCATTTTCTGCTTGTTCGGTTGTATTATATACAAATTAACGTTTATTTTTGTGGTGAATAAAATTAAAAATCCATGATAAACTTTCGTATAGCAACCGCATCCGATATTCCGTTGATCCGGACTTTGGCTTCTGAAACCTGGCGAGCTACATATGGAGATATCCTTTCAGAGGAACAACTCGAATGGATGTTCGAATGGATGTATTCTGAGGAAAGCCTGAAAAGACAAATGCAAGTAGAGAAACAGCAGTTTTTTTTGGCCTCGTTGAATGAAGAACCCTGCGGATATATCTCGATTGAGCGAAAGCAAGAAGCCCTTTTTCATTTTCATAAAATCTATGTGCATCCTGATTTTCAGGGCATAGGAATTGGGCGCGCTTTGATCGAAAAGGGCATCGCACATATTCGTTCACAGGGTGTTTTGTCCGCAAGAATCGAGCTGAATGTAAACCGACAGAATCAAGCGGTCGGATTTTATCAGCAAATGGGCTTTTCCATTGTATCTCAGGGTGACTTTGCAATAGGAAACGGGTATTTTATGAATGATTACATCATGTCCCTGGAAATATATAATCGCCATAACTCACCTAAAGTTGAGATACTCAACATAAGGTATATAAATGGCGCATCTGACTTTAATGAAAAAAATAAATTATATACAGATGAAACGAATTCAATACAATAATTACCAATAAACAAACATCTATTTATGAGAAAAACACACATTTCCGGTTTCCTGTCCGGATCTCTTTTTATAGCCTGTCTTTTTACGTTGCAGG